>CAYGPQ010000092.1:0-4225 GCA_964351775.1 uncultured Kordia sp.
CGGGTGATTACTTAGCAGCCGATTGTGATGGCGACGGAGTAACCAACGGAGACGAGTTGAATCCACCAAACGGAGGAACACCAACCGATCCAAACGATCCATGTGATTCTAATGCAAGTGACATAACAGTTACACCATCAGGAGATTACTTAACAACGGATTGTGATGGCGATGGAGTTACGAACGGAGATGAGTTAAATCCACCAAACGGTGATTCACCAACCGATCCTAATGATCCATGTGATTTCAACGCTGATGATATTACTGTAGCACAGACAGATGATTTCTTAGCAGCTGATTGTGATGGTGATGGAGTAACTAACGGAGATGAGTTGAATCCACCAAACGGAGGAACACCAACTGATCCAAACGATCCATGTGACTTAAATGTAGAAGACATCACATTAGATCCTAGTCAAGATTGGATAGACGGAGATTGTGACGGTGATGGTATACCAAACGGACCAGATGGTATAGATGACGAAGATGGAGATGGACTTCCTAACTTCTTAGATGTTAACAATTCGAACACTGTAGAAGATGATTTAGAAATCTTTAACGCAGTAACACCAAACGGAGATGGAGATAACGATGTATTTACAATTAGAAACATCGAAATGTTCCCAGACAACCAAGTTAGAATCTATAACAGATGGGGAGTTTTAGTATACGAAACACAAGGATATGGACAAAACGGAAACTACTTCCGAGGCGTATCTAACGGTAGAGTAACTATACAAAAAAACAAACTGTTACCAGTAGGAACATATTACTACGTTGTTGATTACGTAGCCAACGGTGTAAGCAAAAGCAAAGCGGGTTACCTATACATACAACGATAAACAATACAGGCGTACATACTATTTCGGTGGTATGTACGCTATAACTAATAAACAAAAACATACCATACTATAATGAGAAATAAAATCATCATCATCATAGTCTTATTGAGCACCGTATTTTCAGTTGAAAGTTATGGCCAACAGGACGCTCAGTATACGCAATACATGTACAATACCATGAGTATCAATCCAGCGTATGCAGGATCGAGAGGTGTATTTAGTGTTGCGGGATTACATCGTTCACAATGGGTAGGTTTAGAAGGCGCGCCACGTACGCAAACACTAAACTTGCAATCGCCAATAGGAAAAAAAGGAAAAGTAGGATTAGGATTCTCCATTATCAATGATCAATTAGGACCAACGGACGAAACGTATTTTGATATCGATTTCTCATATACAGTCAACACCTCCGAAAATGGAAAACTCTCATTTGGAATTAAAGCTGGAGGACACTTACTAGATGTATGTTTTGATTGTTTAAATGAATACAGTCCAAACGATGTTTTATTACAAAGCAATATTGATAATAAATTCTCGCCAAATATTGGAGCAGGAATCTACTATCGGAACTCTGAAAAATGGTACGTTGGTTTATCAGCACCTAACTTATTAGAAACAAAGCACTTTGAAGAATCTTCACTATCAGTAGCCAAAGAACGAATCAATCTATACTTAATTGGTGGATACGTATTTGATTTCAGTGATAGTGTAAAATTCAAACCAGCAGTATTATTCAAAGCTGTTTCTGGAGCACCATTACAGGCAGACTTGTCAGCAAACTTTCTAATAAATGAAAAAATTACTTTAGGAGCAGCCTATCGTTGGAGTGCCGCTTTCAGTGGATTAGTAGGACTGCAACTATCAGACAGTTTTATGGTAGGATTTGCCTACGACCGTGAAATAACCGAACTTGGAAATACACAATTCAATGACGGTTCGTATGAAGTATTCTTACGTTTCGAATTATTCAATAACCGCGACAAAATTATCTCACCAAGATTCTTCTAAAACCAACTATGATGACACGAAAAAAATATCTCATATATACTTTAGTAAGTTTGTTTGTACTGATTGGATATGCCCAGGACAGGAAACTCGACAAAGCAGATAAAAAATATGATAGCTACGCGTACATTAACGCAATAGAAATCTATGAAGAAGTTGCAGCAGAAGGATACAAATCCAAAGAACTCTTTGAAAAACTAGGAAATGCTTACTACTTCAATGCAGACTTAATTAATGCTTCTAAATGGTATGCCGAGCTTTTCAAACTTGGAGAAGAAGTAGATCCAGAATACTACTTTCGCTATGCACAAACATTAAAAGCTGAAAAACGTTACGAAGAATCTGATCAAAAAATGCAAGAATTTAATAAACTTACCGGAAGCGATATTCGTGGAAATAAGTTTATCAAAACCCGAAATTACTTAGATGAAATTGCAGCACAATCAGGTCGTTTTCGTATTGAAAACTTAGGAGTAAACTCAGCCTATTCAGACTTTGCTCCTTCATTTTATTTAGATAAAAGCCTCATATTCTCATCAGCAAGAGATACGGGTATTGCAACACGCTCTAATCATAAATGGAATGCACGACCATTTTTAGACCTATATGGAGCAGAAGTTGCTGACAATGGAAGTCTGGCAAATGTGGATAAATTTTCAAGCAAAATAAATACAAAATATCACGAGTCAACAACGGCGTTCACGAAAGATGGAAATACCATGTATTTTACACGTAATAACTATTACAAGGGTAAATACAAAAAAGATGAAAAAGGAATCAACAAACTAAAAATATTCAGAGCTACTCGTGAAGGTGACGGTTGGACAAATATTGAAGAATTGCCATTCAACAGCGATTTATATTCTGTGGCACATCCAGCGTTGAGCGTAGACGAAAAAAAGCTATACTTTGCTTCAGATATGCCAGGTACTTTCGGGCAATCGGATTTATTTGTAGTGGCTATAAATGTTGATGGAAGCTTTGGAGAACCCAAAAACTTAGGAAAAGGAATCAATACGGAAGGACGAGAAAATTTCCCATTCGTAAGTCAAGCTAACGAACTTTACTTCGCATCGGATGGACATGTAGGTTTGGGCGGATTAGACATTTTTGTAATGAATCTTGAAATAGAAGATAGCGAAATATTCAATGTGGGTGAGCCAGTAAATAGCACCATGGACGATTTTTCATTCATCATTAACACAAAAACAAAAAAAGGATACTTTGCGTCCAATCGTGATGGCGGACAAGGTGATGACGATATTTACTCATTCCTTGAAACAAAATGTATCAAATGGACTTGTGAGCAAGAAATTGCAGGAGTCGTAAAAGATGATAAAACAAACGAAATTATTGCAGGCGCACAAGTACAATTATATGATGAAAACAATAATTCAATAGATGGTATTTATAGTGACGAACAAGGAAACTTTAGATTCAAGTCAATACTCGATTGTAACCAAGTCTACTTTGTAAGAGCTTCCAAAAAAGAGTATAATACGGAAGAATTACTATTGCCAAAACAAGAAGAAGCCGGACTCAGAGAAGTTACCTTACTACTAGAAAAAGAAGAAGTACCATTTGATGTTGGAGACGATTTAGCAGTCACGTTAAACATTCCAATCATATACTTCGACTTTGATAAATCGAACATTCGTCCAGATGCTGCCGTAGAACTAGAAAAAGTAGTGGCAGTCATGAAAAAATACCCAACACTAAAAATTGACGTACGTTCGCATACAGACAGTCGTGGAACGGATAGTTATAACATGAAACTATCACAACGTAGAAACGAATCTACGCGTGCATATATCGTGTCAAGAGGAATAGATGTAAATAGACTCATTGGAGCCGGTTATGGAGAAACACGCCATATAAACAAATGTAGCAATGGTGTAAAATGTAGCGAAGAAGAACATCAACTCAACAGACGAAGTGAATTCATTGTGACAGAAAGATAAAATAAAAAAACCTCCGCTAAAATCGGAGGTTTTTTTTTAGACTTTTAATTATAAAATTCAAAAGTCCATAAAGTAGCAAAAGAGAGTATCTATAAAGTAAAATTTATAAATATTCTCTTTTTTAAACTCAATCTGTTGTATCACAAAGATCACTATAGCAAATACCAATACACGATTTAACTATAGTTAAAGTTATTTTTTCACCTCCAGTTATTTCATTAGACTTAAAATTTGAAATAGCTCTTTTGTTTAATTGTAATGAATTTAAATGTTGTTTTTTCATAATAAAAAGTTTTAAAAGTTAATTACGATAAAACTAGATCAAAACAACATTTTTTAAATCATGCAAAATGTAGTATTTTTCTAAAAGATAAAAATCAATTATAATATTTTTATAAATTTTTATGTTTCTTCTCC
>CAYGPQ010000092.1:4235-17630 GCA_964351775.1 uncultured Kordia sp.
CTCCTAATACTAATCATCTACCTAAAATCCAACACCTAAAACCTAAAACCCAATTTTCAATCAAAAAAAATAATCAAGTATCACCATATTCTAAAATAGATGTTAATTTTAACTAAAAAATAGGAAACAACAGCAAACTTCACAAAAAGCGATTTCGTAAATTTGCATCTCTATAAAAAATATGACAAAAGAAAAGGTAATCTTAGTAAACGAAAATGACGAGCAAATCGGTTTAATGGAAAAAATTGAAGCGCACGAAAAAGCACTCTTACACAGAGCATTTTCAGTATTCATTCTCAATGATAAAGGTGAACTCATGTTACAACAACGTGCCTTGCACAAATACCATTCGCCAGGTTTATGGACCAACACCTGTTGCAGTCATCAACGCGATGGTGAAAGCAACATAAGCGCAGGTAAACGAAGATTACAAGAAGAAATGGGATTTGTTACGGAACTTGCGGAAGCAGTATCGTTCATATACAAAGCGCCATTTGATAACGGTCTTACAGAACATGAGTACGATCATGTCATGACAGGAACATATAATGATGAACCAACCATCAATCCAGATGAAGTAGCTTCTTGGAAATGGATGGACGTTCAGGCAGTAAAAGAAGACATTGCCGAACATCCAAACGAATATACAGCGTGGTTCAAAATAATATTTGATAAATTTTACCAACACATAAAAGTCGATTCATGAAACGAGCATGTTAAAAATTTTATCATCAAAGGGAATGATTAATAGCGAACAGCATGTGACCAATAAAAAACAAATAATATAAACACATGAAAGTTACTGTAAGTAGAAAAGCGCATTTCAATGCTGCACACAGATTATATAGACCCGATTGGGACGATGCTAAAAACAAAGAAGTCTTTGGAAAATGTAGCAATCCTAACTATCACGGACACAATTATGAACTCATTGTCAGTGTCGCAGGAGAAATAGATCCCGAAACAGGATTTGTCATGGATGTAAAACTACTAAAGGACTTAATTCGTTCAGAAATAGAAGACGCATTCGATCATAAAAACCTAAACATTGAAGTGCCCGAATTCAAAAACCTAAATCCTACCGCTGAAAACATTGTAGTAGTCATTTGGAACAAACTCAGAAAGCATATCAAAACATCCTTAGATTTAGAAGTGGTGTTATATGAAACACCAAGAAACTTTGTAAAATACGCAGGAGCATAAAACATGAAACTATATCCGTTAAAATTTAATCCAATATTCAAAGAACGAATTTGGGGTGGCAATAAATTGCAAACAATGCTCCACAAAAACGTATCTGGAGATATCATTGGGGAAAGTTGGGAAATCTCGGATGTAGAAGGCGACTCTTCAGTAGTGGCAGAAGGCATATTAAAAGGGAAAACACTACAAGAACTCGCAGAAACATTTCAATCAGAATTACTAGGGAAAAAAGTATACGACGCTTTCGGAACCAAATTTCCGTTACTCATCAAATATATTGACGCTAAGCGCGATTTATCCATTCAAGTACATCCAAATGATACCTTGGCGAAAAAACGTCACAATTCGTTCGGAAAAACGGAAATGTGGTATGTCATGCAAGCAGATGAAGACGCAAAACTAATGGTTGGGTTCAATCAAGAAGTTCGCAAAGCAGCATATCAAGCACACTTAAAAAACAATACGCTTACAGAAATTCTCAACTTCCAAAAAGTAAAAAAAGGAGATGTATATTTCTTGCCAACGGGCAGAATTCATGCCATTGGCGGCGGAATTGTCTTAGCGGAAATTCAGCAAACCTCAGACATTACCTATCGTATTTTCGATTGGAATCGGGTAGATGCAGCAGGAAATTCACGCGAATTGCATACCGATTTAGCGCTTGACGCGATCGATTACACCTATCACAAAAACTACCAAACGGATTACACTGCTGTAGAAAACAAAATTTCTACCATTGTCAACTGCCCATACTTTACCACGAATCTCATTCCATTTACGGGAGAATTGACGCTAAATCATCATGAAAAAGACTCTTTTGTCATTTATCTATGTGTAAAAGGAAACGTTGCGTTTACAACGGAAGACCACAATGAAACACTCTCTTATGGTGAAACATTACTCTTGCCAGCTTCCATCAAAAATGTCAAAATAAGCGCAGAAGAAGCTTCCGAACTTTTGGAGGTTTACATTAAATAGAAGTGCTTTTTGTCATTCCTGCGAAGGCAGGAATCTAAAGATCGCTAGTGCGAATTTCCAATCCGTGCCCAGAAACAAACTAAAAAACACTCGAAATCAAGTTCAGTAATTTTGATTTTTCTATCAAACGAGTTAAAAGTGAAAACAAATAACGAATGTTGAATACTAAATATTCAAAATAAAAACATTTCTTTTAACCAACAACCAATACTTGAATCTTTCAATTGTTAAATCATTCAATAATTCACACAAAACAACATTTGTACTATTTATATCAAATTATAGATCATTTTAGCGTAAATTTGCAAAAAATTAAAAATCATGTCGAATAAAAGAGATTTAAAAAAGGACTTAAACTACGTTCTTGGAGATATAATTGATGCAGCTTTAGTATGGCAAATTGCGAATCCAGGAGAAGATGCTACAAAAAGTGAAGAAATCATTGATGAGTCTATAAAAACTTTTGATGGATTGATTGCAGAAGTAAACAAAAGAAAAGTTGAAAATGCAAAAGCACATTTCAAAGGAATTAGACAAACATTAGAGACAAAAGCAACTGCTTTAGTAGAAAAAATTAATAGTCTATAAAAAAATAAAAAAAAGGTTTGCAGGATATAAAAAGGTTTTTATATTTGCAACCGCTTTGCCGATGTAGCTCAGCTGGCTAGAGCAGCTGATTTGTAATCAGCAGGTCGTGGGTTCGAGTCCCTCCATCGGCTCAAAGTGAAAAGCTCCTTTTTAAAAGGAGCTTTTTTTATACCCAAAATACAATGTATCTTTAGCTGTAAAAATCCAACGAGCGAAGCAGTCTAACAATCCAGTAATCCAACGCATATGCAATTCAAAGAACTAAAACTCAATAAGCCCATCATTAGAGCGCTATTTGAGAAAAAATATGAAGAACCAACCTTAGTTCAAGAACGTGCAATTCCTGCAATATTGGCTAAAAAAGATATCATTGTCTCTGCGCAAACAGGAACTGGAAAAACTGCAGCCTACGCATTGCCAATATTACAATTACTATATGACAAGCAAGATGCGCCAAAAAAAGGCAAAAAAATAAAAGCTTTAGTCATTTGTCCAACGCGTGAATTAGCCATTCAAATTCAAGAAAATTTTGAAACGTACAGCAAATACACCAATTTACGTTCTGGTTTAGTTTTTGGAGGTGCTTCTATGGAACCGCAAAAAGAAATGCTCAAAAAAGGAGTAGACATCTTAGTAGCAACGCCCGGACGTTTATTAGACTTGCACAAACAAGATCTAATCAACCTAGACTACATAGAAACCTTGGTATTAGATGAAGCCGATTTAATGTTGGATATGGGATTCATCGATGATGTCAAAAAAATTGAACGTTTATGTCCTAAGGGAAAACAAATTCTGTTATTCTCTGCAACTATGCCGTTCAAAGTAGAACAATTGGCAAGTTCCATTCTTAGAAATCCTGAATTTGTAGAAGTTTCACCGACATCATCCGCAGCAGAAGGCGTAAAGCAAACGTTGTACTATGTACCTAAACCCAAAAAGATTGAATTGTGTTTGCATGTACTTAGAAACAATGTCAAAGGAAGTACCATCATTTTCAGGCGTACAAAATATGGCGTGGATAAGCTTCAAGAAACACTTACAAAAAACAATTACAAAGCAGTCAGTATTCATGGCGGTATTGCGCAAAGCTTGCGACAAACAGCGCTCAATGAATTCAAAGATGGAACGACACAAATTCTAATTGCAACGGATGTAGCGGCGAGAGGAATTGATATCAAAAATGTAGATACTGTTATCAATTTCGACATTCCAAATATTTCTGAAACCTACGTACATAGAATTGGAAGAACAGCGCGTGCGGGCGCTTCTGGAATTGCCTTATCATTCTGCTCGGCAGATGAAAAAGGATACATCAAAGACATTCAACAATTGATCAATACTACGATTCCTGTAGAAGAAGAACATCCATATCCGTTAGATCCTAAAGCAACTCCAGCAGTTCACAAAAAGCCAGGAAGCAAACACAAAAAAGGACGTAAATCGGAAGCTTCCAAAAAGAAGAAGAAACGTTGGTACTAATTTAAAAAAAGAGTCAAGAATATAGAATCAAGATTCAAGACTTTTCATTTCTACATGTTTCTCGATACATTTTTTCTTCATTTCATTGTGAAAAAACACTCGAAAAGACATTATTATATTTAATTTCAAAACCGTCACTTCGAGTAAAATTCGATAGAATTTTGTATAGAGAAGTACTTTCAAACCCTACTCTTTGTCATTCCTGCGCAGGCAGGAATCCACTTCTAGGTTTTAGATTATTGATTGACGATTGTTGATTTTACGCAAGCGTCACTTCGATTTCGATTTTGTAGCGTAGCGAAAAAATTGTACTTTGACAAACTTAGCAGATTTTTCGAGAAGAATTTTCGAATTTTCGGTATCTTTTATACAACTCTTCATTATTTAATTGAATGAATCTCAAAAAAACACTTTTCGGCTGTAGCCTAATAGTACTCATTGCATTGACAAGTTTCTGTGCAAAATCTACACCCGAAATACAACGCGATACTGCTCGAATATTAGCGTATGAAGTCAATCCGAAAACGGAAGAATTACATTTTTATTGGAAAACCGATCAAGATGAAATCTACGGAAACTTTCAAAACCTAAAAACACAACTTGGAGCAAAACAACATGAACTCGTTTTTGCGATGAATGGCGGCATGTACCAAAAAGATCAAGAGCCACAAGGAATCTATATTGAAAACGGAAAGCTTATATCGCCATTAGATACTTTACAGAAAGGATTCGGAAACTTCTATTTACAGCCAAATGGCGTGTTTTATATCACACAAGAAAACAATCCTGTCATTTGTGTGACAACAGCTTTTAAAAACGCTGAAAACATCAAATACGCGACACAATCAGGTCCGATGTTAGTCATTGATGGAAAACTACACGAAAAACTCACCAAAGGTTCTAAAAATGTTCACATTCGGAATGGAGTAGGCGTATTGCCAAACGGAAATTTACTATTCGCAATGAGCAAAGAAAAAATCAATTTCTATGATTTTGCCACATTCTTCAAAGAAAATGGTTGCAAAAATGCGTTGTATTTAGATGGTTTTGTGTCAAGAACTTATCTGCCAAGTAAAAATTATCAACAATTGGACGGAAATTTTGGTGTCATCATCGGAGTTATAAAATTGGGACACTAAATTCTTCAAAAAAATCTTGTATCTTTCCATCAGAAAAATAAGTACAAAAAAAATAGAACTCAAATGAAAAAATACATTCTATTGTTCGTCATGTTATTCGCGTTGCAATCGTATGCACAAAAAGACGAATCGATCTTTGAATTAAAGCCTTCGCAAAGTATGTCAGTAACTGGAAAAGGAGCTGGGCAAGATGCAGCTATCAATCCGTATATGGATGGAAATAGTATTGCAGTCATTAAAAACTTAGGAAAAAATAAATTCACTATCCGCGTAGAATATCAAGGGAAATTATTTCAAACACGCGTTTTGGAACCTAATACAACTACAAAAATTGCATTGCGTCAAGGAAGCCAATTATTTTTAGATAGTGAATTAGCTGGCAAAGCAAAAGTAGATTTCAAAAAAGGAGCAAACTAATCCGAACGCAGAAAAGTTTCGATAAGACATAAAAAAATCTCAACAGCGATGTTGAGATTTTTTTATGATGAATATTTTATAATTCGCCTTTAAAGTGCTTGTTGAAGAAACCTTCCAATTTGTTCTTTTCTGTTTCCTCCAAGTTGTGAACCGCTTCTTTCATTGCGCCTTCCATATCTTTGCCAAATACATCACCGGGTTTAAATTCTGTTCCATCAAAATAACGCGGATCTGTTCCGGGGCCAGTTGGACTTCCGTGATCTGCATCAATCGATTTTCTCCAGCGTAAAGCATGCGTACGCCATTCTACTCTATTGACCAACTGCGGAGGCGTAAACCATACATTCCACGTTAATATATTACCGTTTTGCAACATATTTCCAGAAGCTGCATTAAACGCAAACATCACCATATCATTGAAGTCATCAACGATTTTGTTTCCCGTTTTTTTAATAGGACCAATCTGAACAGAAAGATTTGCCACATGCCAAGCTTCTGCTTCATGTCGTGCGAATTCAGGACTTGTAAACATTTTGGTTTCTCCATCTCGAAGTGGAAATATAGGTTGACTCGGATTTTGAGGTAAGTGTGTCGTAACTTTGATTGCTTTTTCTTTAGAGAGCGGGAAATCCAACCCAAATTTGCTAAACAATTTCCATGCTTTTTTAACCGAATCTTTTTGTTGTGCACTTGGACTGAACCAAATTGTACCTTCAACAGTCATATCGGCAGCAATTTCTTTCGTATCTTCATTTGCCCAACCACGTTGTCCAGTTACGGTAACTTCCACATTCATACAACCAAATGTTGGCGAGCAAGCGCCTTGTTGTGGACAAATAATAGAATACACGCGTCCTTCGTTCGTATATCCAAGTCTGGAAATATAAGGTGAGAACATCTGAAAACACCGTGATTTTTCATTTCCTTGAATCGTTTGCCAACTAAATTCGGGCCATTTTACACCTTGTTGTCTGTCTAGCAAATCAATATTGTCCATATTGTCTAACATGGGTAACGATGTCAAATCGGGATCAGGATAAGCAAATGCTTCATTTGTTTCTTCAAATCCGCCGATCCATCCGGTTGGAATGTTGTTTTCTGAGGTACTACTCATGGTATATTCGTTTTAGGTTTATAAAACTTAAAAATACGCTCTTTTTATAAAACAGTGAAGCGTAGAAGTACGTGGTTTAGATTCTAATTTAATTATATAGTGATACAGAAATGTAGTATTCTTATAAAAAGAAGTTTTATCTTTCGTCAACATTAAAACCTTTTTAAATAAATTTTACATGAAATCATATTTGCAATTTTTGTTTTTAATATGTTTGATAAGTTGTGCTACAAATCAAAAAATGGCTGAAGCTGAACTTGATCCAAATTTTACAAAAACGTTGAAAATTGATAAAACACAACTACAAATCATCACGCCAAAAACAGAACTCAGTGAAAAGAAAAACGGTAAATTTTTCAAACATCCTATGAAAAGAGAAGAGTTGCGAAATGTAATGTTAGAAACCACAAAATCAATATTTCCAAGCTTACCTTACGTAGAAGTTCCGTTTATGTATCAAGATGCCTATACAATAAATAAGGCTTTGGAAATAGAATTAACTTTTAAAAAAATCAAAGCACCTGAAGAAATACTCACCAAAGGAAAACGATACAGCATACTTGTTTGTACAAACGGTTATTTTGGCGATATAGAAAGAGGTGTTATTTATGTAGTTTTAATTGATAATAAATTAAAAACACGTCAAATCTTAGAACATTTCGAGTATAAACATAGTCCATTACAAACCGAGAAATTTAAACGTAAAATTTTGAAGGTTTTAGAGTCTTTGTAAATAATTATTTTATTGATTACTTAATGAGAATTAGAGAAATCACACCTGATTTTATTGCGCAAGTCACTTATTTAACCTCGGAAGAAGGCGGGCGGAAGACGCCAGCATCTTCTGGTTACAGACCGCAAGTAAAATTTCTTTTTTCAGAATGTTTGACATCAGGAACGCAGCGATTTATTGATAAAGAAATTGTTTATCCTGGCGAAAAAGTAAAATTAGAAATTACGATGTTGACCCCAAAATTGTTTGAAAATCAATTAGCTATCGGAATGCCTTTTGAACTTAGAGAAGGAGCTACTATTGTAGCCACAGGAATTATTTTAGATATTTTGAATGGTAAATTAGTAAAAGAAGCTACTTTATTAGAAAAACTAGAAAGTATTGGAATCGATGATTTTAAATACTGCATTTGTCAATATGATGTTGGTTTTATTCCTTGGTGGAATGATGATGAAGAAAATATTATTATTGTAGTTATTAGAGAAAACGAAAAAGGTTTTCATGAACTTGAAGTGTTTTTTACTGATATGTATGAAGAAGAGACACTAGGAGAAAAAGTATTTGAAATGAACTTTTTGGATAAAAAAATAGACGCTTCTGCTATTGTAAATAAAAGTATTTGTGATGAATTAATGCCTGATCAGGATTTTAAATTTTCAAAAAAGAAGAATGGATATCTTATTGAGGATTTTCACATTGCGAGCAAATTTTTTTTTAGAATAGTAGATTTAATCATAGATAAAAAACCATCTTCCAAACTAGATAGTACGCCAACCCAAGAAGATCCTGTGTATACAGAAATTAAAAAAGTATTGAGAGGCGAACTCATCATTGACACTCTAAAAAAAGAACTCATTAATTGGATTCATAATCGATTTAAAATAGAAGTTTTGCACATTGTTTACGATACTATTCACGATGGAGAACTTTATAGAATAAATGTTATTGTCAAAACCAGAGATGAAGTTGAGTCAATGCACAGCTCGGACTTTAACTATAACAAAAACTATCAGGAGGAAATAGAAAATGCTTATGTAAATATATATGGAAAAGAAAATGTAATGAACACAGGATTCTATAGAAGACTTTTTGTGTGTTACACTAGTTTCCATGATCTACATGTGCAATACAATACACAATTCATTACTAGCGAAGAAGTTAGAGAAATTATAAATCATTTTTCAGATATAGAAATTTGGAATATATTACATTTTTATGGTGGAATATTTGTGTGTCTTTATACACAAGAACAAGTAAAAAATTTAGATGCTGATACCATAGAAAAGTTGAAGAAGCATATATATAGTGTAGAAAAAAAGTATGATGAATTTGATAAACTGACAGAAGAGAATTTCTCAATAAATTTTATAAGCAAAGAAACAATTGACAACGACTACAACGGTCATTTTATAAATTTATTTCGGTAGAAATTTTTACACCTATAATTATTAATTAAACTCCACATCAAAAAAACACCTATCTTTAATAAATAAACTCAGATTTTATGAAAAAAATAGGTAGTTATTTCGCAGTCTTTTTGATGCTTTTATTCTTCGTTGGATGTTCGCAAGAAACAGAAATTGAAAAACATGGAAAACATTTCCAAAAACACAACGATTATAAAAGTCTTAGTAAAGTAGTGGAGCTCATAAAGATAGATGACGACACTTCGTATGTGAAGAAAATATTGGGAGAACCTATTGATATGGGATTTGATTACCGCTATGTAATAGATTCCACAGGTGTAAAAGGGTGTGTCATTGGTGCCGTTTTTCACATCAATGAATTGGGTAAAATTGATCAGAAATGGATTGATGAAATTTGTGAGTAGATTGAAATAACGTTATGCAATAAAAAAGCCCAATTTCAATGAAGCTGGGCTTTTCTATTATACAAATAATATAGATTAGACATACGTTTCTAAGAATTCAAAAAACTATTCTCGATACAATTTTTTAATAAAAAATTACTCGAATTGACGTTTTTTGAATGTGAATTACGTCAGATTGAGTGACTTCTCGACTGCGCTCGAAGTGACAATACAAGAATTTTTTTTATCGAATCAAATAATTAAATTCTATCAAAAATAACTTATTGAGCGTCTTCCGACTTCCGCTTCTCAATCAGTTTCTTTAATTCTTTTCCGTACTTCGATTCCATGATTCTTGGTGTTAATTGACCGTAAATCGTATCTAAAAAACGAATATTCGCATCGTAGGTTTCTGTAGTAACGATGTATGGCGTAATTTCTTTATCGTGATTGGTAAACGCATAATTTAAAATATAACGCATACGACTTTTACCGTAATGTGAAATTTGGTCATTAATCTCGGTTACTTTCTTTGTATCCGCTTCTTTTTGTGCGTCCATTCCATCACGGAGTAACATCAATTCTTTGGTGTTAAATTTGGTCATAAACTCCTTGAAAGCCTTTAAATCTTCATGGTTTTTAGAACCCGTAATTTGCACATCATTCACAAATCTACGTAAAGTGGTATTGATGGTCATTTCGCCAGGTTCCGCAAAGAAATCAATACGATCATTCAACTCGTTGTAATCCTTTTTGCTTAGATACAAATACAACACTTCTGGTTCTTCAATCGTAGTGCTGAATGTAAAATGCGCATCACCATTTACGACCAATGAATCTAAGGTAATCAAGCTTGTATCCTGTATTTTTTGTAAAAAAAGTGTGCCTTCTTTCAATCCATCTACATTTCCGGTAATGGTTAAATTACCTTTCGTTTCTTTTCCACAAGCAATAAATCCTAACACTGCAAGGATTACAATAAATTTTTTCATCATATTGAATTTTTAAAGAGGGCAAATATCTACAATTTCATCAAACTTTTGAAGCCATTTCCATTAAAATCGTACACAAAATTGCGCCATACGTTCCAACTACATATCCAAACACTGCTAAAAGCACACCAACCGACGTTAACGACGGATGAAAAGCCGAAGCTACAATTGGTGCAGAAGCCGCGCCACCAACGTTTGCCTGACTTCCCACGGCGAGGAAGAAAAACGGTGCGCGAATGAGTTTGGCAACTAGTATTAACAAACCTGCGTGAAATGCCATCCAAACCATTCCGACAGCTATCAATCCAGGATTTTCCAATACTTTTCCTAAATCCATTTTCATTCCAATAGAAGCCACCAATACATAAATGAAAATACTACCTATTTTACTAGCACCAGCACCTTCATAATTTTTTGCTTTTGTATAGGAAAGTCCAATTCCAAAAGCTGTTGCAATCGTTATCATCCAAAAGAACGACGAACCTAAAAAGGATAATGCACCATCTTTATTTTTGACAGCATCAAAATTTCCTGTTAAGTATTCGGTAATAGTGCTTGCGCCATAATGTGCAATAGAAACTCCTCCAAACGCAATTGCCAGAATAATCATGAGTTCGGTCAACGAAGGATTTCGTTTTATTTTATTGGCAAAGGATGATACTTTTTCTTTTAAACGTTCAATGGCAGAATTGTCCGCTTTTAACCATTTGTCAATCTTATCTGTTTTTCCAATTCCTAACAATAAAATCGCCATCCAAAGATTTGCTACGACAATATCTACCAATACCATAGCGCCATATTTATCCGGACTGTATTCGTAAATTTCATACATCGCCGCTTGGTTTGCACCGCCACCAATCCAGCTTCCCGCTAAGGTAGAAAGTCCACGCCAAACCGCTTCTGGGCCAACGCCACCAACCGTTTCAGGAGAAACAAAAGAGATGGCTAAAATTGCCAATGGACCGCCAATAATAATTCCGACAGTTCCTGTAAAGAACATAATCAACGCTTTTGGACCTAAGTTAAACACACCTTTTAAGTCAATGCTTAAGGTCATTAAAATCAACGCGGCTGGCAATAAATAGCGACTCGCTATCATGTAGGTTTCTGAATATTTATCTGAAATAATCCCGAATGAACTTAAAATGGCGGGTAATAAATAGCAAATTAATAATGCCGGAACGTATTTGTAGAATTTTTTCCAACCCGAAACTTCTCTCGATTCTGTGTAAAATACAAATCCAAGAATGACCATTAATATTCCAAATACAATTTTGTCGCTACTGAAAAATGGTTTTGGATGAATGATGGTTTTTTCTATTTTTTGGTGTGTTGCAGGAATAGAAATTGTGCCGTTTTGTTGATAGAAACTGGTATCTAATACCTCATACACAATTGCTGAAAACCCACTTTTTGGAGTGGTCGTCAACTCAAATAGTGTGAATGCTTTCTCAACGCTGATAGATTCGTTTCCACGATAAGAAATGGTAGCAACCGAATTGTTTATATTGAACTTAAAATCGCCTTTAGCAATAAATTTTTGATTGATATTCCTAATATTTTCCAGCGTAACTAAGGAATCATTTGCTTTTATTTTTAGTTCAAATCCTGTAAATGTAATTGAATCTACAAGGATTTTAGTGTGGAACGTAGTTTCAGTTCCTTCTAAATGTTTTACCGTTAGTTGTTGTGAAAACAGCGTAAAAGAAGCAAAAAATAGGAGGAATGCAATGGCTTTTTTGAACATAATCAGATGGTTTATGTCGCAAAATACCAAAAATAATCATGTTTTCGTATTGAATTATTTAATCATTCAAGGATTGAAGTATGTGTAGTGTTTTATTTGAGTTGTAGGAAGGTGTAAAAATGCTCTTTTATGTTTTTACTTTTACTTCATTTTAATAACACTCAGACTGAAATTCTTAATCATGAATATTATTTTCAACTAGCAACTGAAAACCTACTTAGGGTGTTTCCTCAGATGATTCATTCTTCTTTTTAGGTTCTCTTTTCGCATTTTTCAAGCTTTGCATGAGCATCCATTCTATTTGTCCATTGGTACTGCGAAATTCGTCAGCAGCCCATTTTTCAATAGATTTCAACATCTCTTCATTAATCCGTAGTGCAAAAGCTTTCTTTTTTGACATAGTTATTTTTTTGACAATTCGCCTTGTTTACTTTTCGACAAGTATATAATTAAAACTATGGGCATGACCACGGAAAATCCTATGATGATATAGGTAAACGCAGTTCCTAATATAATTTGTTTTCCCATGGCTGTTGCAACGACTGAATACGTAACATAGCTCATCAACAATAACGTAAATAGGTTGACAAAACGCAATAAACGAGCGCTTTTTTTGTAAAGATATGCTGCATTTTCTTGTGTAATTTCAACCAAATAGTTATGTATGTTTGGATATTTGGTCAAAATGTACATTCCAGCAGTAAGTATTGTAGTTATTGCCATTAAAAACCATACAGAGCCTTTTCCGCCTGTTCCATTCACTTCTCTGTTAGCATTGAAATGTGTGGGAACTATTTCTGGTAAAGAAACATACGACATCACCACATAACTCCATAGAATGATTAAAATAGCAAGCGTTGCAAGTTCTAATATGAGATCTATGTTTTCGAGTGGTATTTTTATTTTGGGCCTGTTTGCGTACATCGTTTTATCTATTTTTATCTCGTTCCATAATCACTTGAACGTAGGTATCAACATTATTTATGGAGTGTAACGTCCATCCTTGTTTTGCATAATTATTTAGGAATTCTTCCAACTTTTCCATTCTGTTCGACCAACCTAAACTTGGTTTTAGTACTTTATATTCTTTCATGTGCTTATTCTTTATCTTCTTTATAAACGATCAAACTTAAAACGACACCAATAATAGTCCCAATTAAAGAACCAGTAACTGTTCCCATGGCAACATTTC
>CAYGPQ010000093.1:0-17391 GCA_964351775.1 uncultured Kordia sp.
AACATGGTTTACAGAGTTATTTCATTACACGCGTTGAAAAATATATTAATAGCAAAGGAAAAAATATTATTGGTTGGGACGAAATTCTCGAAGGAGGTTTAGCTCCAAACGCAACGGTAATGTCGTGGCGTGGCACAAAAGGCGCTGTGGAAGCTGCAAAAGCGGGTCACAATGTCATTTTAACACCAACTTCGCATGCGTATTTTGATTATTATCAATCTGATGGTGAAGGTGAGCCATTGGCAATTGGAGGTTATTTGCCCTTAGAAAAAGTATATAGTTTCAATCCGATTCCGAAAGAGCTAAGCAAAGAAGAAGCGAAATATGTGTTGGGCGCGCAAGGAAATTTATGGACAGAATATATACCGACCTCCGAACAAGCGGAATATATGGCATTCCCGCGAATGATTGCAATGGCGGAAGTTGTTTGGTCAAATTCAAACAGCGAAAACTATGAAGAGTTTGCGTATCGCCTATCGCTTTTTCACAAACGATTGGATGCGTTGAATGTGAACTATGCAAATCATTTGTATGAGATTGAAAGTGAAGTCGCGAAACATAATGAACAATTAGTCTTTGATTTACGAACGACTCTTAAATACAACACGATTCGCTATACAACCGATGAATCCTCACCAAATTTAGCATCTAAAGAATACATAAACAATGTACCAATTGAAGGTTCAACGGTTTTGAAAGCAGCTGTTTTTAATGACAAAGAAAAGTTAGGGCGCGATTTTACGCTTGTGTACAACAATCATAAAGCCGTTGGCGCTACAATTACGCTAGATCCAGCGCCTCACAAAGCATATCCGGGAAGCGGAAAAGAAGGATTGATTAATGGCATTTCTGGAAGCAATTCCCGTTATGGCGATAAAGAGTGGTTGGGCTTTTGGGGGAAAGACGTGACGATTAAGATTGACTTGGGAAAACCAACCAAAATTAGTTCTATTTCCACACGATTTTACAACGCAAACGGACAATGGATTTACGCACCAAAAGAAATTGGCATCAGCTATGTAAATGATGAAGATGGCAGAACGTTGCATCAAATCAATCAAGTTTCTACGAGTGAAGCTACACTTATTCCACATACGTTTCAGATTGAAGAAATCACCACACAATATATAGAAATCTTTATTCCCAATTACGGAACCATTCCTGATGGTTTGCAAGGCACAGGAAATATGGCATGGACTTTTATTGATGAGATTGTGGTGAAGTAGTTTTCAGTTGACGGTTGTCAGTTTGAGCGCAGTGAAGCAATATATTAATCAAAGAAACACATTGCCACAAGTTTTGACAAAATTTTCAAAATGATTCAAATAAACAATATCTTTGAGATTCAATACCCAAAAAAAACCAACAACTCACAACCCAAAAAACCATGCTCCTAGAAATCTGTGCCAACTCGTATGAATCTGCTATGAATGCTTCAACAGCAGGCGCGCATCGTATCGAACTTTGTTCGGAACTAGCCATTGGCGGCATTACACCTTCGTATGGATTACTCAAAAAAGTAATGGCTGACGTTCAACTTCCTGTGCATGTGTTGATTCGTCCAAGAAGTGGCGATTTCACGTATTCACGAAGTGAATTTGAAATTATGAAGGCAAATGTTTTGTTGTGTAAAGAACTCGGTTGCGCCGGAATTGTATCTGGTGTGTTATTGCAAGATCAAAACATTGATCAAGAACGTACAAAGGAGTAGATTGAACTGGCAAAACCCATGTCGTTCACCTTTCATCGCGCATTCGATTGGACGCCCGATCCGATAGAAGCTATTTTACAATTGGCAGTTTTGGGCGTGAATCGTGTATTGACTTCTGGGCAAGAAACGAGTGCCGAAAAAGGAATTTTACGCTTGCAAGAATTACAAGAAGTTGTAGAAAATGAATTGATTGTGATGCCCGGCGGCGGAATTAATCCGAGCAACGCGTATGTGTTTAAAGAAAGTGGTTTTCAAGAAATTCATTGTTCGGCAACAAGCATTCGTCAATCTATAAATAATCCTAAGATTAGCATGAATAGTGGTAATTTGTTCAACGAAAC
The DNA here is from genome assembly GCA_964351775.1 of uncultured Kordia sp. Taxonomy (GTDB): domain Bacteria; phylum Bacteroidota; class Bacteroidia; order Flavobacteriales; family Flavobacteriaceae; genus Kordia. The sequence continues at coordinate 2,053 of CAYGPQ010000093.1, forward strand.
GCGTATTGCAACTTCTAACAAAGAAAAAATAAAGCAAATTTTAGAACGTATCAATTCATGAACTTAAAATACTTTCCCTTACTAATTGTTGTTGGTTTTCTACTGAATAGCTGCGCAAAAAAAGAAGACCTTCCAAAATTTTCAGAAATTCATCAAAATTGGGAATTTAGACGACAAACTGGAGATACTATTTGGCGGTCGGCAAACATTCCTGGAAATGTATTTTCAGATTTGTTGCATCATGATATGATAAAAAATCCATTCATTGGCACCAACGAACTTAATGTTCAATGGGTTTCAAAAGAACATTGGGAATATCAGACCACATTCGAGCTTGACTCGGAAACATTAAAAAAACAACATATTGAGCTTACGTTTGAAGGTTTGGACACGTATGCGACAATTTACCTCAACGATTCGCTTATTGGAACATCCAACAATGCATTTCGAACACGGATATACAATATTAAAGAACTTGCCAAAAAGCAAAACAGATTAAAACTTCTTTTTTTTCCTACTAAACAACAGGAAATCATCGAACGCTATAAAGTAGATTACGAATTATCGTCTGAATCACGAATTTTTACCCGAAAAGCACAATTTCAGTACGGTTGGGATTGGGGTCCAAAGTTGAACACTTCAGGAATTTGGAAACCTGTGACGCTGAAAGCTTGGGATGATGTTATGTTAGGAGATATTTATATCAAACAAGATAGTTTAGTGAATGATGTTGCGTATTTGACTGCTGAATATACGATTACTGCTGATACAGAAAAAAAAGTAAGATTAGAAATTGAATACGATGATAGGATGCGTAATTATGCGGTTTTTACGCCTAAAAAAGGAACGCACACGTATGAACTATCCATAGAAATTACAAGACCTAAACTTTGGTGGACGCACAATTTAGGGGAACCGCATTTATATACATTTGACGTTACGCTAAAGCAAGGCGAAACTTTAAAAGCAACACGTAGGTTAAAAAAAGGGATTCGAACTATTGAACTCATCACTGATAAAGATGCAAAAGGCGAAACGTTCCATTTTAAACTAAATGGCGTGCCTGTGTTTATGAAAGGAGCCAATTACATTCCACAACATAGTTTTCAAAATGAAGTAACGGATGAAAAATACGAAAAACTCCTAAATGATGTGGTAGACGCTAATATGAACATGTTGAGAGTTTGGGGCGGCGGAATTTATGAAAACGATATTTTTTATGAGTTGTGTGATGAAAAAGGAATTTTAGTGTGGCAAGATTTTATGTTTGCTTGCGCGATGTATCCCGGAGACAATGACTTTTTGGAAAACGTACAACAAGAAGCGATCGATCAAGTGACGCGCTTACGAAATCATACTTCGATTGCGTTATGGTGTGGAAATAATGAAAACTCCGAAGGCTGGCAACGTTGGGGCTGGCAAGCCGATAAAACGGAAGCGCAGAAAGCAGAAATCTGGAAAGGATATTTGGCAGTCTTTGATAGTATGTTGCCAAAAACTGTTGAAAAACTAAGTCCTGAAGTTTCCTATTGGGAAAGTTCACCAAAATACGGGCGCGGCGATCAACGATTTGAATTGGAAGGCGACGCACACGATTGGTGGGTTTGGCATGATGCGTATCCGTTTGAACATTTTGAGGAACAAGTACCACGTTTTATGAGCGAATTTGGCTTTCAATCCTTTCCTAGTTATGAAACGATTCGCTATTTCACCGAACAAGATAGTATTGACTTAAATCATGATAGTTACGTAACACATCAAAAGCATGCGAGAGGTTTCAAGCTGATTCGTGAATATATGGAACGCGATTATAAAGTTCCCGAAAATGGCGATGATTATGTATACGTAAGTCAGTTATTGCAAGCGCGCGGAATTACGATGGGAATCGAAGCGCAACGTCGCGCAATGCCGTATTGTATGGGAAGTTTGTATTGGCAACTGAATGATTGTTGGCCAGTAGTTTCATGGTCGAGCATTGATTTTATGGGAAATTGGAAAGCCTTGCATTACAAAGCAAAAAAGTCCTTTGAGGACATGTTAATTTCTTCTGTGATTGAAAATGATACGCTAAAAACCTATATCATTTCAGATAAATTACATGCACAAGAAGGTGAATTGAAGCTTACATTTTTAGATTTTACGGGTAAAAAATTGCATGAAGTCAATCAAACAGTAACTCTAAAAGCTAATACAAGTCAGTTGATTATTGAAATTCCAATTGCTGATTTAAAATTCAATCATAAACAAACCGTACTAAAAGTTGTTTTGGACTACGCTAAAATATCTAAATATCCAAGTTCAGATACAAGATACGATTCAAGTACAATTCCTTATAAGGCTACTTCCCTATTCTATTTAGTAAAACCGAAAGATTTAGCGTTGCCAGCACATGAAATTGACACCTTTATTACAAAACGACCGCAAGGTTTTGCGATCCAAGTAACTTCAAAAACATTACAAAAAAATGTTTTTATGCATACTAAAACCAAAGGGCATTTTGAAGATAATTTCTTTGATTTATTACCTAATGAGCCTAAAACTATTATATTTCGGACAGAAGCCACAGAACTTTTAGATTTAGAAGTAAAAACGTTGAATGGAACTTAAGAACAACTAAATTATTTACATGAATAAAAAAATATGTATCCCCATAATCGTCTGTATTTTGATGCTTTTCAGCTTTAAAGTTGATGTAAAGTCAGAAGCATTTGGAAAACAATTTTTCAAGCTATTACAAGCATCTCCAGAAGTGTCTAAAACAAAAATAAAAAAACTTTTTATTTCACTAGAAACTTTAAAAACATTTCCTAAAAATGAAATATCAGAATTTTCTCAAGAAGAATATGATGAATTTATAGCACATAACATTAGTGAACTTCAAGAAAATGCAAAAGGTTATGATATTGTTTGGAAAAACATCAAGTATATCAAAACGGAAAACAAAGCTGATAGTGACTATGGAATCGATTTACAAGTGATCCATGTGTATTTTAAGCATGATGTTCATACATTTAAATTACAGCTTGTTACAATTCCTCATAAAAATAAACTGAAACTCATCCGTATTATGTACCTTGATTATGTGGGAGGTTAATCAATATCGTTCTAAAATGAAAAAAACAATTTACATCGCTTTCTTAATCATTATTTCAGTTGTGCATACTGCGTGTATTTCTTCCACTACTGTAGATGAACCAATCGGACGTCACACCTTTGAGTTGTTACAAAAGCTGGATACAATTTCGAATGACGCGTTTAGCAATCATTTTATATCATTAGAAGAGTTACGCGAATTTGTAAAAGATACTGCGATTGAAGCTACTTTTAGAAACGCCATCACAACGGTTTCTAAAGAAAACCACCGAGAAGGATTGCTTCAAGCATACGAAATGTTTAAAGAATCGGGAAAAAGGCACGAAATTAATTGGAAGAACATCACTTTCGAGGAGTATGTGTATCAAGTCCGACCAGATAGTGGTGTGGAATTTCATGATGGATTTCTCATTTTTAAGCATAATTCAGAAAAGTACTTGGCAAAGGTAATTTCGTTTGAACATCATGAGAAACAACAATTGTTTATTTTGTCAAATTTTGAAATTGTAGTAAAGTAATTTGGAGAGAAGTATGAAGAAATTAGGGATTTTTATCGCCGTACTATTTTTAATGTGTTTTTTTAATGCTTGTCAATCTAACAATGAGATTACACCGAGTACTGCGGGGAAATATGTTTTTAGTATTTTAAAAAAATTAGATACGCTAGATAAAGAAACGTTTCGATCGTATTTCATGTCCGTAGATGAAATTAAAGCGGTAGTAGAAAATATTGATCTCAGCGATGAATTAAAACAGAAAAGTGCAGAATTGAAAGCTGCGGAATATATCGCGGAGCAAGATCAGATATATCATGAGAATATTCAAGAAGCAATGGATTATTACATTTATTGGAAAGACATTGAATATGTATATTATGAATATAATTTTACAAAAAAAACAGATGTAACTGTCTATTATGGTGATTTGTATTTTAAAAATGATGTACAACTATTTAAAATTAGAATCTTCACTTTTGAATATAACGGAAGTATTGGTTTGCTCGGTTTGGGGACAATTACACTAGAAGAAGAACGAACTTTTGAATAAATCTTATTGCGTTCAAACACTTCTCATTTATCTATTTTTTATATCTTTAAAAAAATATCAAAACAACAGCACACCTATGAAAAAATTATATTACATCTTCGCTTTATTAATCACTTCTACACTATTTATTGCTTGTCAAAATTCAAAAGGCGTTGCAAAAGCAGAAGATATGGGTAAATACGTTTTTGATGTTCTAAAAAAAATGGATAATACGTCAAAAGATGATTATATCCAAACCATATTTACGATTGAAGAAGTGAAAGAATTTGGAAAAAACAATGCGGATATAATTAACGAAAGAGGTCGAAAACAAATTGCTGATTTAACCGCTGAAAAGTATAATGAAAGAATGGAAATAGATTACAATAGCATCAAAAAAGCGGCAGAAAATTATGGTATTGTTTGGAACGCTATTGAATATTCCGATTACACGTATGAAGATAAAGAAGAAGATAATGTGAAAGGAACAAAGGGTGAAGTGTTATTCAAACATAATGATGTTACGTATTCTGTAAATGTCTCTGCTTTAATCGTAGCTGACAGCTATAGACTTATAAGACTTTCTAGGCTAGTTAAAAAATAGTACTCTTTGACTAATTTTTAGTTGTAATCCATTTTGGTGTAACATTCGGTACAAAATTTCGCATGCGCTCTAATAGGGTTGAAATGTCCTTTTCAATAATCAACATATCGAAGTTTTTCTCTTTGAGCAACCCTTTTTTGATCATCGTTTTCATCATAGCGATTAATTCGTCGTAATAACCATTGCTATTCAAAACTGCAACCGGATGTTCCATTTGTGCCAATTGCAACGCTGTAATCACTTCAAAAAGTTCTTCCAACGTGCCAAATCCGCCCGGAAGTGCTACAAAACCTTCTGCCATATCAATCATTTTCATTTTGCGTTCCACCATGGTTTTTGTGGTGTACATTTCTTCCACATCGTCATGTACAATTTCTTTACGCTTTAAAAATTCAGGAATCACACCAATGACTTTTCCATTGTTTTCCAACACGGCATTTGCGACAGTTCCCATAATTCCTATTTGAGATCCGCCATATACGAGCGTAATGTTTTGTTTGGCTAATGTTTCACCTAGTTTCTGAGCATCATCAACAATTTTTGGGTCATTTCCTAAACTACTTCCACAATAGACAGCGATACTTTTCATTTTTTCTTAGACTTAATTAGACTTTTTAGATTGTTTTTTGCTTTTAACCACTTGCCTTTAGCAGTTGACGTTTTCTTAATATTTCGTCTTGAATCTTGGATCTATATTCTTGGCTCTATATTCTATACTCTTGATTCTTCTTATTTGTCATTTACAGCCAACGAAAGTACTTATTTTACATTTCAGCACAAAACAAATCCTAAATTTCAGTTTGATACTAAATGACATCTATCTTTTCAAAAAAGAAAAACCTATCTTCAACTAGAAAAACTAGTTATAGATAGGTTTAAATAGCTACTGAAATCAAAGTGTGTTGATTACTATGCCGATAGTTGTATCGTAACTTTTGCGTTAGTATTATTTTCCATTTCTACCGATACGATATATTTCCCTTCAGAACCAGAACCCGACACATGCCATTTACTAGTACCGCAAGTTTCTTTGAAATGTACATAGCCAATATTACCAGAAGTAATTGCCGAATCATTGTCCCAGAAATAAAGTGCCCATTTACTGTCATCAAAGGCGCATGAACCAGAACCTTTTGTTTCACAACTGCAAACTGGGTTTTGTGTATTATAATCTATTGGTTTACCATCACCACAAACCGTTCGACCTGATACGCATTCGCGATATGCCGTCGAATCATCTTTGTCTTTATCCGCTTGCGTTTTGTAATAATAATCATGGATGTAAACCTTAATAGGTTTTCCATTTGCATCTTTCATGTTTTTTGAAATGTTCAATTTTACTTTAAGTGATGTGCTCATAATAATTTGTTTTTAGAGTTATAAGTTAAATACACTCCAAAGGTAAATTGGTACACTCGTTTTTTTCAGCGCAGTATAGCCTGATTTTAGAAACTAGGCTGAACTACCTGATAGCAATTAATCACTTTTCAACTAGTGAATTTCAACATATTAAAGAACTAAGAATGTATAAAAAGGAATCATTCTGGAAACTTATCGCGAATCTTATCCAAAGACAAATGATGCATACTACCAATATGCGTGTGCTTTTTAGACATATCTGGCGTATACGTTCCATCTTGTACTTGACTTCCAATTTGTTGATACGCATCTCTAAAAGAAACGCCTTCAATCACTAAATTATTAATCGTGTCTACCGTAAATAGATATTGGTATTTTTCATCTGTGAGATCAATCTCTTTTACATTAATTTGTTGAATGGAATGATTGAATATTTCCAAAACAGCATTTACATCGATAAAAGCACCAATAATATTTTCTTTCAACAATTGAAAATCACGATGATACCCACTTGGCAAATTATTCGTTATTAAAAGTACTTCCGTATACAACGCCTGAATCTTATTGCATTTTCCGCGAATCAATTCAAAAACATCCGGATTTTTCTTGTGTGGCATAATGCTGCTTCCAGTAGTTAATTCATCTGGAAAGGAAATAAAGCCAAAATTCTGACTCATATACAAACAGATATCCATCGCAAATCGTGATAGTGTATTGCACAAACTTCCCAACGCCATCGCGATGGTTCGTTCGCTTTTTCCACGACTCATTTGTGCAGCAACGACATTGTATTTTAGGTTTGCAAAATCCAATTCTTTCGTGGTAAAATTTCTATCAATTGGAAATGAACTTCCATAGCCTGCGGCAGAACCAAGCGGATTCTGATCTACGGTTTTAAGTGCGGCTTCTAATACGTAGATATCGTCAATTAATAATTCAGCATACGCCGAAAACCACAATCCAAACGAAGAAGGCATCGCGACTTGCAAATGTGTATAGCCTGGCAATACGGCATCTTTGTGTGTTTCTGCTAAGTGTAAAAGTGTCTCAAAAAAAGTTTTGGTATTTGTCATCACTAATTTCAAATGTTCTTTGTAAAATAACTGCAATGCCACCAACACCTGATCGTTTCTTGAGCGTGCAGTGTGAATCTTTTTGCCAACATCGCCATACTTTTTAGTGAGTTCAAATTCAATTTTAGAATGTACATCTTCAAACTGCGGTTCAATCACAAAGGTTTTATTGTCTAATTGCGATTGTAATGTTTCCAAACCTTCCGTGAGTTGTTGTAATTCTTCCGCAGAAATGATCTGTATTTTTTGTAACATTTTCGCATGCGCCAAAGAAGCTCGAATATCATATTTTGCAATATGCAGATCAATTTCTCGATCGTTTCCAACAGTAAACGTTTCTATTATTTTATCAATACTAATTCCTTTGTCCCAGAGTTTCATGTTTTTAGATTTTAATTTTAGAATCAAGATGTTAGATCGCTTCGCTGTTAGATTCAAGACAGATATTTCAACCTTTTTTGCCTTGGTTCTTTTCTCTTTTCTCTTTTGTCTTGATTCTTGATTCTTGACTCTTATGTCCTTTTTCAAACTATCTTTTGCAATATTTCAATATAAATCCGAATGCCTTCTTCAATCTCCCGCAAATAAATAAACTCATCCGCCGTATGCGAACGCGTACTATCGCCAGGGCCTAATTTTAACGAAGGACACGACAATACTGCCTGATCCGATAAGGTTGGCGATCCGTACGTTTCTCTTCCAAGTGCAATTCCAGCTTGTACCAATGGATGTGCTATAGGGATGGAAGATGAATTCAGTTTTAAACTTCTTGGAATAATACTCGTACAAGGCGCTTCTTTCTGAAGAATATCCACAATATCTTGATTTGAATACGCATCATTCACACGAACATCAATCACCAATTTTACATCCGCAGGAACGGCGTTGTGTTGTTTTCCAGCGTTGATTTGTGTGACGGTCATTTTTACATCGCCTAAAACAGCAGATGTTTTTTCAAAAGTATATTCTTGAAACCATTTCAAAACGTCAATCGTATTGTAAATTGCATTGTCCGTATTTGGATGAGCAGCATGACTTGGTGTACCTCTTACAACAGCATCAAAGACTAACAATCCTTTTTCGGCAACTGCCAATTGCATCAACGTTGGTTCGCCAACAATCGCAACGTCAACTTTTGGAATGATAGTTAACATGCTATTCAAGCCATTTTCGCCACTGCTTTCTTCTTCTGCGGAAGCGACAATGACCAAATTATATTTTAAATCTTTCTGTTTGTAGAAATATGCAAACGTAGCCAATAACGACACCAAACAACCGCCCGCATCGTTGCTTCCCAAACCGTATAATTTTCCATCTTCCACAATTGCTTTGAACGGGTCTTTCGTATATCCGTTATTTGGTTTTACCGTATCGTGATGTGAATTTAAGAGCAATGTTGGTTTGCTTTCATCAAAAAACAAATTCGTTGCCCAAATATTATTTTGTGTTCTCTGAAAAGGAATTTCATAGTCTTGAAACCAATTTTCGATAAGTTTGGCAGTATTGTGTTCTTCTGACGAAAATGAAGGTGTTTCAATGAGATTCTTGAGCAATGCAATTGCTGTATTTGTTAGTTCTTGCGTATTCATTGTTGAATGCTTGTGTGTTTTATATTTTTTTGAAAAAGCATGCTTGGCTGTCCTATACACACTTTTTTAACTTGATGTTCGATGGCGTGAAAACAATTGTTAAGTTTAGGCAACATGCCGTCTGCAATAATTCCATCCTTTAGTAAGGTTTGATAGGTCTCAGTGGTAATCTTTTCAATAACAGAATCATCATCATGTATATTTTGCATCACACCATTTTTCTCAAAGCAGTAATATAGTTCGGTATTAAAATCATGCGCGAAAGCAATCGCCAATTCGGAAGCAATGGTGTCAGCATTTGTATTTAACAATTGTCCGTTTTCATCATGTGTAATGGCACAAAATACAGGCGTAATGTTGTTTTCAAGCAAGATTTTTAAAAGCGTCGTGTTTACTTTTTTTACATCGCCTACAAATCCGTAATTGATCTTATTTACTGGACGTTTCTCAGAAACAATACTATTTCCGTCCGCTCCAGAAAAACCTAAGGAATTACAATTATTTGCTTGCAATTTTGCAACGATCGTTTTGTTAACTTTCCCCGCGTATACCATCGTGATGATGTCTAAGGTTTTTGCATCCGTAATGCGTCTTCCTTCATTCATTTGAACAGCAACGTTCATTTCGTTGGCCAATTTGGTGGCTAATTTTCCACCGCCATGAACCAATATTTTTGGCGCTGCTAGTTTTGAAAAATCTTCTAGAAATTGATGCAAAACAACTTCATCATCAATGATATTTCCGCCTATTTTTATGATTTTTAGTGTTTCCATTAATATAGATTTTCTAAAATTTTCTTTAGCACAATTTGCGCTGCATACGTACGATTGTTTGCTTGTTGAATGACTACTGAATTCGCGCTATCCAACACGGCATCTTCTACGACCACATTTCGTCTGACTGGCAAACAGTGCATAAATTTGGCTGTTTTCAGTTTATTTTTTGTCATCATCCAATTTGCATCTTGGCTTACTATTTTACCGTAATCGGAATAACTACTCCAGTTTTTTACATAGACAAAATCGGCATTTTCCAGCGCTTCATTTTGATCGTACAAAATTGGCGTATCCAACGTAATTGCTGGATTCAATTCATATCCTTTTGGATGCGTGATACTGAAATCAACGTCTATCTGTTGCATCATTTTTACAAACGAATTGGCAACCGCTTGGGGCAATGCTTTTGGATGCGGCGCCCATGATAAGACTACTTTTGGCTTTTTAGTTCCTTTCAATTCTTCAATAGTAATTGCATCTGCTAACGCTTGCAACGGATGCAAAGTGGCGCTTTCCATATTGATGATGGGAACTGTGGCATGTTTTACAAAACTGTTCAGCATCCATTCAGAAGCATCTTTCTCTTTGTCTTTCAAGCTAGGAAATGCGCGTACTGCAATGATATCTGCATATTGCGAAATCACTTGTGTGGCTTCTTTGATATGTTCGGTTGTATTAAAATTCATGATGCTTCCATCTTCAAATTCTAAATTCCAAGTATCATTCACATTTAAAATCATCACTTGCATTCCTAAGTTTTTTGCCGCTTTTTCAGTACTCAATCGCGTACGCAAACTCGCATTAAAGAATAACATAATCAAGGTTTTATATGTTCCTAAATGCTGATGTGCAAAAGGATTTTCTTTGAGTTGAATCGCTTCTTGAATGATTTCGGGAATCGATTCGATATCGTCTATGTTGGTGTATTTTTTCATGTTTACTTCTCACGAAAGTGTGAATCTTTTTAATTTAACTTTTTTAATCGCTAACAAAAATTAGTTTCTATTTATTCAATAGTTTTTATCTTTTGTTCATTTTTTCTTGATAAAAAACGAACCAAAAAATCAAGTCTGTACATAGGAAATTGCAAAGCACCACTCGCTTTCAAAGCTACATGCTTAAAGCTGCGCTTTGCAATTTCGCATTGACGCTCATTATTTCTTAGTACAGACAATTTCCGCTTCATGATTAAATTTAAGTTACTTATTAAACGCTTTTTCAATTTTTATTAGTGTCTGATAAAGTCTTTTACAAGTTTTCGCAAACTACTATTAACAAAGAAATGATTTTCGATAACGTAAAAAATATTTAATAGTGAAGCATATTTTTCAGTTTGATATAATTTCGTCTTTATTCTAATCGCATCTCGACTGCGCTCGATGTGACACGCTTGAACTGACAAATACGAAAATCATGTTTTCACTTTATTAAAACTTCATTTCAACGCTTCTTTTAACGCCTCAAAGAATACATCGAGATGCTTTTTAGTGACTGTTAATGGTGGAAGAATTCTAATCAGATTCAGATTTTTAGCACTTCCCGTGAATATATGATGCTTATGAATGAGCTTTTTTCGTAATTCAGCAACAGGAAAATCAAATTCCAATCCAAGCATTAAACCTCTTCCTTTTACTTTTTTTACTTCAGGAATTTCATTGGCTTTTTCTATAAAATACGCTGAAACTTCTGTGGCATGTTGCATCAAATTTTCTTGCTCAATCACTTCTAATACCGCTAAAGAAGCACTACACGCCAAGTGATTTCCACCAAAAGTGGTACCAAGCAAACCAAAAGATGCTTTGATGGATGGATGAATCAGAATGCCGCCAATAGGGAATCCGTTGCCCATTCCTTTCGCCATGGAGATAATATCTGGCGTGATGTGATGTTTTTGAAAGGAAAAGAAATCGCCCGTTCGTCCAAAACCCGCTTGCACCTCATCTGCAATGAGCACGGTATTGTAAGTTTTACAAAGCATTGCCAATCCTTGGTAAAATTCAATGGTACTTTCGTCCAACCCGCCAACACCTTGAATACATTCGATAATGACAGCGCAGGTTTTGTTTTCTTTCAGAATGGTTTCAACTGCTTCTAAATCGCCCAAGTTTACAAAATTCACTTTTTGCTGCGCGTTTAATGGCGCTACAATTTTAGCATTATCTGTTGCGGCTACTGCGGCAGAAGTTCGACCGTGAAAAGAATTTTTAAACGCTAAGATTTCCACTTTATGTGTGTGGAATGAAGCAAGTTTCAATGCGTTTTCATTGGCTTCTGCGCCAGAATTACACAAAAATAATTGATAGCCTTTGCAACCGGATACACTCGTTAATTTGTCTGCCAATTGTGTTTGTAACGGATTTTGAATTGCATTGCTATAAAACCCTAATTTTTGCACCTGATTCGATATCGCAGCCACATACGTTGGGTGTGAATGTCCAATAGAAATCACAGCGTGACCACCATAAAGATCCAAATATTTTGTGTGATTTTCATCATACACATATACATCTTTTGCGATTGTTGGCGTAATATCGAATAGTGGATATACATTAAATAAACTCATGGTTTTTCGGTTTTAAAAAAAGGTTGCTTTTAGTTGTAATCCTTCGGTTTCTTCACAACCAAACATTAAATTCATGTTCTGAATTGCCTGCCCCGAAGCGCCTTTTAAAAGATTGTCTATGATACTCGTGATTAATAATTTATCTCCATGTTTGTGCAGATGCAACAAACATTTATTTGTGTTGACCACTTGTTTTAAATGGATTTCTTCATCACTTATAAACGTGAATTTCGCATCTGAATAGAAATCTTTGTATAGCTTGATGGCTTCTTCCAAATTCCCTTCAAATTTTGTATACGCAGTGGCGAAAATTCCTCTGCTAAAATTTCCTCTGTTTGGCATAAAGTTAATTTCTGAAGTAAAATTTGCTTGTAATTGATTCACTGTTTGATGAATCTCACCTAAATGCTGATGTGTAAAAGCTTTGTAATGCGAAAAATTGTTGTCTCTCCATGTAAAATGTGTCGTTTTTGACAAGGAAGTTCCTGCGCCTGTTGCGCCTGTGACAGCATTTATATGGACATCATTTGTCAACAATCCATGCAGTGCTAAAGGCAAAATGGCTAGTTGAATCGCGGTAGCAAAACAACCAGGATTGGCAATGTATTGTGCTTTTTTGATCGTTTCTTTTTGCAATTCGGGCAAACCGTATATAAAAGTTTTATCTTCAAAAATCGCGTCATTTTGCAATCTAAAATCATTGCTTAGATCAATAATTTTCGTGTTTTTTGAAAAGCTGTTTTCTGCTAAAATTTTTTTAGAATTTCCATGTCCCAAACACAGAAACAAAACGTCTATTGTTGCATCAATTGTATTTGTAAATACCATTTGTGTAGTTCCCACCAAATCTTGATGGACACTACTAATTTTGTTGCCCGCATTGGAAGTGCTGTACACAAAATTGATTGCTGCTTTTGGATGAAAAAGCAATAATCTGATTAATTCTCCCGCCGTATATCCTGCGCCGCCAATTATTCCTGCTTGTATCATCCTTCTGAGTTTACTTGTTGATATATTTTGTTTTGATTGCCGATAATTTTGATAAATCCTTTGGCTTCATCGGCTGTCCAACCTGAGTTCATTTCGCCATAACTGCCAAATTTTGCATTCATTAAATCGTGTTTGGAATGAATTCCGTCCAACGTAAAATGATACGGTTTCAATGTGATAAAAACATCGCCCGAAACTTTAGACTGACTGCTTTGTAGAAACGCTTCCATGTCACGCATCACAGGGTCTAAATATTGACCTTCGTGCAAGTGCATTCCGTAAAAGCTAGCTAAATACTCTTTGTGCTGCAATTGCCATTTCGTCAACGTATGTTTTTCTAATAAATGATGTGCTTTGATGGTGATGATTGCCGCAGCCGCTTCAAAACCAACTCTTCCTTTGATTCCGACTATCGTATCGCCTACGTGAATGTCTCTTCCTATGGCAAACTTAGAAGCGATATCATTCAGGATTTCTATGTTGATTTCTGGTGCATTTTCTTGATGATTAATCGCGATTAATTCTCCTTGCAGAAAAGTCAATTGTACTTTTTCTTCGCCTTCTTTTTGCAATTGAGATGGATACGCTGCTTCGGGCAATGCTTTTTCAGAAGTTAAGGTTTCTTCACCGCCAACGCTTGTTCCCCAAAGTCCTTTGTTCACAGAATATTTCGATTTTTCCCAAGAAGCTTCTACTCCATGTGCTTTTAGATAATCGATTTCTTCTTGACGCGACAATTGTTGATCTCGTATCGGTGTGATGATTTCAATTTCTGGCGCTAAAGTTTGAAAAATCATATCAAAACGCACCTGATCATTTCCTGCGCCTGTACTTCCATGCGCAATATATTCAGCATTGATACTTTTTGCATATTCAATAATTTCAATGGCTTGCACAATACGTTCCGCACTTACAGATAAAGGATAGGTATTGTTTTTTAAGACGTTTCCGAAAATTAAATATTTGACAACTTTTTGATAGAACGTAGTCACAGCATCAATATTTTTATAGGTTGAAACGCCCATTTTATAAGCATTTGCTTCTATATGATTGATTTCTTTTTGTGTAAAACCACCTGTATTTACGCTTACAGCATGTACTTCAAAGTGTTTGTCTTTGGTTAAATGTACCGCGCAATAAGAAGTGTCTAAACCGCCACTATACGCAAGCACTAGTTTTCTGGAAGGATTCATTTTTTAGCTGTTTTTAAGAATAAGGTTTGTTTGATTCGCTTTAATCTGTTAAAAACCTGTTCTTTTATTTTTACTTTTTTCGTGCTATCGCTTGTTTTTGGATCATATAACATGCCGGTACACAAACACATTTTTTGCTGTGTACGTTGTAAAACATCAAAGTTTTTGCAGGTTTGACAGCCATTCCAAAAGGATTGATCGTCTGTGAGTTCCGAAAATGTAACAGGTTTATAGCCTAAATCACTATTGAGTTTCATTACGGCTAATCCAGTGGTGATACTAAATACTTTTGCATCGGGAAATTTCGTTCTCGAATGTTCAAAAACCTTCTTCTTGATCATTTTCGCGATTCCTTTTCCTCTATAATCAGGATGAACAATTAAGCCCGAATTGGCAACAAATTTTCCATGGCTCCATGCTTCTATATAGCAAAAACCCACAAAATTTTCTCCATCTAACGCAATGACAGCATTGCCTTGTTCCATTTTGGAAATGATGTATTCAGGTTTTCGTTTGGCAATTCCTGTGCCTCTAACTTGAGCAGCTTCTAGAATCGTTTGACAAATAGTTTCCGCATATTTCGAATGCGAAGTATTGGCGATTACAATTTCCATTGTACTGATTTAAAATGATTAAAATTGAATGATATGTTGAAAATGAAGAACCGGACTCACCTAAGTTCAAAAATAGAAATGTACCCTTACGGGCGACGTGGAAAAAAGCGGCGTACGAGAATGTTGTTATTCTGAGAAATAACGATATTTTGATAATATGATATGAAGGTTAAATGATACATGGAAAAATAAATAAAATGATACAATAGAGTTGAGCTAACTAGTAGAATTAGCAGCGGCGGTTGCGCAAGCGCAAGATGGGTTTCCTATTGTATTTTTTATTTTGAGTATTCATTACTGTAAACATACAAATTATAATTATACGTGAAACCGAAAAATGTAGCTTTGGTTAATTTTTATGAATATCTTAAAAAAATAGTGGCAAAATTATGGATATGTTAGTTTTGGTATGTTGGTATGTTGGTATGTTGGTATGTTGGTATGTTGAATTTAAACTTT
>CAYGPQ010000094.1:0-17357 GCA_964351775.1 uncultured Kordia sp.
CAAAACGCTATTTTTTATTGAATCTCGACTGCGCTCGATTTGACATTTTAGTTAAGGTACTGAAATACATAGCGTTAAAAGCTAAGTTATATCGAACTCACGTTAAGTTAAACGCTTTAAACCTATTCTCGATACAAAATTCTTCCAGAATTTCACTCGAAGTGACGGATCAAAAAATCTAAGCAAATCTAAAAATCCAAAAAGGGAACGTTCATTACAAACGTTCCCTTTTTCTTTATGAATTCGTGCTTGACACGAAATGTATTAAATAATATAGTATCTAAATTTAAGAACCACACATTAAGCAATCGTCGTCTTCGCCTTCTTTTGCGCGTGCAATCAATTCTTTCATTTCCTCTGGTGTTAACGGTTCAACCGCAACTGGTGCTGGCTTTGCGCCTATAATTTCTGCCGAAACTGCTGTTGCAGCCTCCACCGCTACAGGTTCTTTTTTTGTTTCTTTACTTACGGTAAATTTAATGGCATCTACTGCCGATTTTGTACGCAAGTAATACATTCCTGTTTTTAAACCAGATTTCCATGCGTAGAAGTGCATAGACGTTAATTTCGCCATGGTTGCGCCTTCCATAAACAAGTTCAATGATTGTGATTGATCAATGAAATATCCTCTGTGACGCGACATGTCAATGATATCTTTCATACTCAATTCCCAAACTGTTTTATACAATTCTTTAATATCCTGTGGAATATTTTCAATGTGTTGCACAGATCCGTTTGCACGCATCAATTGTTGCTTTAAATCTTCTGTCCACAACCCTAAGTTTACTAAATCTTCTAGTAAATGCTTGTTCACCACAATGAATTCTCCCGAAAGTACTCTACGTGTGTAAATGTTGGAGGTATAGGGTTCAAAACATTCGTTGTTTCCAAGAATTTGAGAGGTCGAAGCTGTTGGCATTGGTGCTACTAATAACGAGTTACGCACGCCATTTTTCATCACTTCTTTACGCAGTTGTCCCCAATCCCAACGTCCACTGAGTTCTTCATCTTTAATTCCCCATAAGTTATGTTGGAATTCTCCTTTTGATATTGGCGAACCTTTGTAAGTTTGATATGGACCTTCTTCAATTGCTAATTCCATCGAAGCGGTTACTGCTGCGAAATACAATGTTTCAAAGATTTCTTGGTTCAGTTTCTTTGCTTCATCCGATGTAAATGGCATTCTTAATTTGATGAACGTATCTGCCAATCCTTGCACACCTAATCCAATTGGACGGTGACGGAAGTTTGAATTTTCCGCTTCCTTTACAGGATAGTAGTTTCTATCAATCACTTTGTTTAAGTTCTTCGTTACACGTTTGGTAACTTTGAATAATTCTTTGTGATCAAATTCTTTTCCTTTGATATACATTGGCAATGCAATCGAAGCTAAGTTACAAACCGCTACTTCATCAGGAGATGTATACTCCATGATTTCTGTACATAAGTTTGAAGAACGAATGGTTCCTAAATTCTTTTGGTTCGATTTGCGATTCGCTGCATCTTTGTACAACATATATGGCGTTCCTGTCTCAATTTGAGATTCTAGTATTTTCTCCCACAATTCACGCGCTTTGATGGTTTTTCTACCTTTTCCTGCTGATTCGTATTTTAAGTACAATTCTTCAAACTCTTCACTATGTACTTTGAATAAGTTTGGACATTCGTTCGGGCACATAAGTGTCCAAGCGCCATCTTCTTGTACTCTTTTCATGAATAAATCCGGAATCCACATCGCGTAGAATAAATCACGTGCACGCATTTCTTCTTTTCCATGATTTTTCTTCAAGTCTAGGAAATCAAAAATATCGGCATGCCAAGGCTCTATATAAATTGCAAACGAACCTTTTCGTTTTCCACCACCTTGATCTACATAACGTGCTGTGTCGTTGAATACTTGTAACATTGGCACAATTCCGTTACTGGTTCCGTTGGTTCCTGAAATATAAGATCCAGTAGCACGCACATTGTGAATAGACAATCCTATTCCACCTGCAGATTGAGAGATTTTCGCCGTTTGTTTTAAAGTATCGTAGATTCCGTCAATACTATCATCTTTCATCGCCAATAGGAAACATGATGACATTTGCGGTTTTGGAGTTCCTGAGTTGAATAACGTTGGTGTTGCATGTGTAAAGTATTTTTTAGACATCAACTCGTACGTTTCAATCGCCGCTTCCAAATCATTTAAGTGGATTCCGATAGAAACTCGCATCAACATGTGTTGTGGACGTTCGGCAATTTTTCCGTTTAATTTTAATAAGTACGAACGCTCCAAGGTTTTAAATCCGAAGTAATCGTATCCAAAATCGCGGTTATAGATAATGGTAGAATCTAAACGATCTGCATTGTCCATCACAACCTTGTATACTTCATCGGATAACAAAGGTGCTTTTTTTCCAGTTCTTGGATTTACGTATTCATATAAATCCACCATTACTTCTGAAAACGATTTTTTGGTGTTTTTGTGTAAGTTAGATACAGAAATACGTGCAGCCAATCGAGCATAATCTGGATGCGTAGTAGTCATTGTGGCGGCAATTTCTGCTGCCAAGTTATCTAATTCAGAAGTCGTAACTCCATCATATAATCCTTCAATAACTCGTACCGCTACTTTTACAGGATCTACCAAATCGTTTAAGCCATAGCATAACTTTCTCACTCGTGAAGTGATCTTGTCAAACATCATCGGCTCTTTTCTTCCATCTCTTTTTACTACAAACATGTGCTCGTTTACTTTTTTATTTTCCTGACGCTCGTTCAGAAAAGGGGTTAGTTATTTATACCAATTTTTCGGCGAAAAAATCAGTGTTTAGGTATTTTATTATGTGTATAAATTTTTGACTGCAAGCAATCAAAAATTCAAGTTTTTTTGCTAGAAATCAGCGTCAAAGCTAATTTTGTCCGATCCTTCTTCATTATTCAAAACACCTGCTTTTTGATATTCAGATACTCTTTTTTCGAAGAAGTTCGTTTTACCTTGAAGGGAAATCATATCCATAAAATCGAATGGATTTGATACATTATACTCTTTTTCACAATTCAATTCTTGTAAAAGTCTGTCGGTCACAAACTCCAAGTATTGTGTCATTAATTTAGCGTTCATTCCAATAAGACTTACTGGCAATGATTCAGTAACAAACTCACGTTCAATATTTAACGCATCCACAATAATTTCACGAATGCGCTCTTTAGGAACTTTGTTTACTAAGTGATGATTGTGTAAATGCACCGCAAAATCACAGTGTACACCTTCATCACGAGAGATTAACTCATTTGAAAATGTCAATCCTGGCATAATTCCTCTTTTCTTTAACCAATAAATAGAACAGAAAGCGCCTGAAAAGAAAATACCTTCTACTGCTGCAAACGCAATTAAACGTTCTGCAAAGCTTGGTGATTCAATCCATTGCAATGCCCAATCTGCTTTCTTTTTAATCGCAGGAAAATTGTCAATTGCTTGGAATAACATATTTTTTTCCTTTTCATCTTTCACATACGTGTCAATAAGTAATGAATAGGTTTCAGAATGTATATTCTCCATCATAATTTGGAATCCATAGAAAAATTTAGCTTCTGAATATTGCACTTCATTAACGAAGTTTTCTGCTAAGTTTTCATTTACAATTCCATCTGATGCTGCAAAAAATGCTAAGATGTGTTTTATAAAATAACGTTCGTCATCATTTAATTTTGTGGTCCAATCGGTAAGGTCTTGATGAAGATCAATTTCTTCGGCTGTCCAAAAACTAGCTTCAGATTTTTTGTACCATTCCCAAATATCGGCATGTTTGATTGGAAAAATCACAAATCTGTCTTTGTTTTCTTGTAAGATGGGTTCAATTGCTGATGACATAAAATTATTGAGTTTTTTAGTGTAAAATTTGGTATAAAGACTATTGTTTGATTTGGGAAATACAAAGATTGAAAATTGTGGGCTAAAAAGAAAGTCTAACTTATTCACAAAGTTAGCAAGTTTTTAACAACAGTACGGTTTTTTCTTACTTTTTAGCACTTTCCTTGATTGCCATTTTTCACTGAAAATCAGCAAGTTATAAGTTTTAATGATCGCTCAGGTGCTATAAACCATGAGGTTTCAAAAAAAAATGAGAAAACAAAAATTTTGAAATTTAGCAACCTAATTTTTGTGCCGTTTTTTCTAATTCCAAATACCAATCTTCACCAAATTTTCGAACTAATGCTTCTTTGACAAATTTATAGATAGGCACTTGTAATTCCTTTCCTAAGGTACAGGCGTCATCGCAAATGGGCCATCGATGATAGTTAACGGCTGCAAATTCACTGTAATCTTCTACACGAACTGGATATAAGTGACACGATATTGGTTTTTTCCAATCAATCAAGCCTTTGTTATATGCTTGTTCAATTCCGCACATAGCGGTTTGCTTTTCATCAAAAGTAACATACGCGCATTCTCCTCCATTGACTAATGGTGTTTCCAACTCTCCATTTTCGGTTACAATATAGGTTCCTTGTTGTTCTATAGCTTCAATTCCTTCTTTTCGGAGGAATGGTTTTACGGTAGTATAGATGTCTTCTAATATGTTGATTTCATCTTTTTCTAATGGTGCTCCGGCATCTCCTGCTACACAACAAACACCTTTGCAGGCACTAAGATTACATACAAAATCCTTTTCGATGATATCTTCTGAAACGATGGTTTTTCCTAATTGAAACATGTTGCAAATATACTTTTTTTCTGACTGTTTTATCTGGGTTTACAATCGAATTTATGAGTCGCTTTTTGTTTGCAGTAACATAACATAAAAAACACATCTTTTCTGCTTGATAATTAAGCGAATAGTGTACTTTTGCCGCAAAATTTAAAATGTAAAAAATGGAATTTAATTTCAAACATATTTTAACGGCGAGTATGTTGCTTTTTGCCGTTATTGATATCGTAGGAAACATCCCTATTATCATAGATTTACGTCGTAAAACTGGGCATATTCAATCGGGAAAAGCTACGATAATTGCTGGAGTGATTTTGACGGCCTTTTTGTTTGTTGGGCAAAGTTTATTGAACTTAATTGGAATCACGGTAAGTCAGTTTGCTATTGCAGGTTCGTTTGTTTTATTCTTCCTAGCATTGGAAATGATTTTAGGAATTACACTGTTTAAAGAAGATGACGATACTGCTATGAGTGATGCAACTGTTTTCCCAATTGCCTTTCCATTGATTGCGGGTCCGGGAAGTTTGACGTCTATTTTATCGCTTCGAGCTGAGTTTAACGTTGAAAATATCATCATTGCTATTTTGATCAACATGATTATTATGTTTATCGTATTGAAAGCTTCTGGTAGAATTGAACGTTGGTTAGGACAAAACGGAATTCGTATCTTGAGAAAAGTTTTTGGTGTTATTTTATTGGCTATTGCAGTAAAAATATTTACCACTGGTGTTCAAAATATATTTGCGTAATTTTGCAATAATACATCCTTTTAAATATATAAAAAATGAAAATATTCACATACGTATTGATTGCCATTGCAACATTACTATCTATTTACAATGCCACAAAATTAGATTTTGAAAATTTACTACAAGGCGACAGCTTAGTTGCGCTCATTAGTATTGTATCTGCAATGTGTGCGGTGCTGATTTTATTGATTTTTATGACTTCGAAAAAGATTCAAGATAAAGTTAATAATAAAAAGTAATGTTTGATGTACTTGTCATTGGTGGCGGCGTTTCTGGAATGCAATGCGCGCTTGTATTGGGTTCTGCAAAGGAAAAACCGTTTGCTTCCAACAAAAAAATAGGTATTATTTTACATCAAAAAACATCACATTTACAAAATGCGTTGTTCAATAATGTATTAGGTTTACCGAAAGGAAAAACGGGTGCGGCTATTTTGGAAGAAGGAAAAGCACAGCTACAAGAAACGTATCCACATGTTATACAGATTGCCAACGAAAAAGTATGTGAAATTAAAGGTGAAGCTGGCAATTTTCAAATCATCACGAATAAAAAAACGTATCATACTAAATTGGTCGTGATTGCGCTCAATTACTCAAATCCATTCACTATGGAAGGTTTGGACGAATTCCTCGCGCCACATCCAAGAGCTGCGACTTCAAAAGACCGTGTGTATCTTAAAAACGACGATCATTTGGTAAAAGAAGGTTTGTATGTATGTGGGACTATTGCCGGTTGGCGAAGTCAATTTGCCATTGCTGCCGGAAGCGGCGCACAAGTAGCTACGGATATTTTAACGCTTTGGAATGATGGAAATCACACGAAGATTCATGATAAGGTATGAATTGAATGATTCAAAATTAAAAGAATCAAGAGTATAGAAAATAGACAAAAGAATCAAGAAGATAGATTCAAAATTTTATGTTGTTTTATGTATAAAATTGACACATCATCAAATCATCAAATTAATACATTGATAGATTGATAGATGCAAGAAGATAGAATCAAGATGCAAGACTTTTAACAACGGTCATCTTCAAATTGAAAAATCTTCAAATCATCAAATTGAAACATTGTTACATTAATTATTGTGCAGTTCAATTACTTTTTCAAGCATTTCATCATTTTTATTCAACTGTTGTTGATAGCCGTTGATATCGAATAATTGTTCAATATACACCGCTTTGATATGTCTTTTCATTTGTGAGGCGTACTTTTCAATGTAGATTCGTTGTCCGCGCATGTCACTCAAAAAGTCTGTATATTCTTTTAGTAAATCATCACTTACACTGAAATTTTTCATGAATTCATCAAATGACATATTGCTGTACATTGCTCTGTCTTTATCTAACTTATTGAATACAAATTCATCAATATATCCTACGATTTTTGAACGCAATCCTCTTTCGAGCGATAGTTCTTCTGGCGTACGAGTTAAGGGCACAAATACATCTGGAATGATTCCGCCACCACCATACACCGTTTTGCCTTTTGGCGTTGTAAACTTTAACGAATCTGCTACTTTGATACTGTCCATCGATTTTAATTCTCCTGATTGGAATCGTTTGTAGTATTCTTCAAAATAATCGTCGTTTCCCTTTTTGTATGAGCGCTGAATCGATCGTCCTGTGGGCGTATAATAGCGTGAAATAGTCAATCGTACCACAGATCCGTCACCAAGCGGCATTGGACGTTGTACCAATCCTTTTCCAAACGAACGTCTTCCAACAATGACACCTTTATCATTGTCTTGCAATGCACCTGCAATAATTTCACTTGCCGAAGCAGATTTTTCATTGATTAACACATAAATTTCGCCGTTTTCAAATTCGCCTTCATCCGTTGCATAATATTTATCAATTTCTCCTTTTTTATTTTTTGTGAATAGAATCAGTTTTCCATCTTCTAAAAATTCATCGGCTATTTGCTGTGTCACATCTAAAATTCCACCTGGATTGTTTCGCAAATCGAGTGTTAAATTTTTTGCTCCTTTTCGTTTTAAAATCGTTAATGCTTCTTCAAATTCGTCAAAGGTAGTTTCTGCAAAACGATTGATTTTTATATAGCCCAAATCATCGGTTAACATATAATACGCCACCACACTTTTGATAGGAACTTTGGCTCTTCTCAGGTTGATATTGAATTCTTCATTCGTCTGCTTGCGATATATTTTAAGATTTACAGAGGTATCTTCTGTGCCTTTGAGTTTGGAAATGATTTCGGTATTTCGCATTCTTTTGCCATACAATGTATCTTTGTTTGCAATTAAAATGCGATCGCCAGCTTTGATACCAGCGGCTACACTTGGACCGCCTTCGAGCGTTCGCACAACCGTTAATGTATCATTTATCATATCAAAACGAATTCCGACACCCACAAAATCACCTTGCATATTTTCGGCAACTCTTTTTTCTTCTTCCGAAGGAATGTACACCGAATGTGGATCTAAATTTTCTAAAATATTTGTCACAGTTACATCGACAATACTATCAACATCGACGTCATCCACATATTCATAATCGATATAATCAATCAATCGGTTGAGTTTATCTTTGCTTGTGTTGGATGAGAATAATTTTTCGGGCGTTGCACTGAAGTTTAATTTCCCCCCAATAAATACTCCTGCGGCAACTGCTGCGGCAATGATCACGGGAAGTAAATATTGTGTTGTTTTGTTCAAAATTTTATTTTTTAGGTAATTTCCAATAGTGGAATGTGTGCTACTTCAACGCCAGCTTTTTGTAAAAATTGTATGCCTGAGTCATCTTTATATGCTTCTACATATACAACTCTTTTCACTCCTGATTGATGAATGAGTTTGCTACATTCTTTACATGGCGACATCGTAATGTACAAAGTTGCACCGACACATGATTGTGTAGAAGCTGCCACTTTTAAGATGGCGTTTGCTTCCGCATGCAGCACATACCATTTCGTATATCCTTCTTCATCTTCACAGAAATTTTCAAATCCTGAAGGTGTTCCATTGTAACCATCAGAAATAATCATTCTATCTTTTACAATAATCGCGCCGACTTGTCTTCGTTTGCAATAGGAGAGTTTCCCCCATTCAGTTGCCATGCGTAAATAGGCATGATCGTATTTTGCTTGTTTTTGTTTTGGCATGACCAAATGTATGATTTATATCGCTAAAAAAAGCAACCATAATAGTTGCTTTTCATCTTCTGTAACGAAGATATTAGGTTTCTGATGGATTCACAACTGCTTTGCTGTTAATTTTTTACCAAAATTAGGAAGCAACTATTATGCTTGACAAGGAATACAGTTTGATTTTCCGCCTCCGCAAGAAAGATCGCGTGTACAATCGTCTGAACAATTACAGGTACAAGTTCCTTCACAGTCAGAACCTTCAGCAGCTATGATTCCTCCGCTTATTGCTGCTGCATTTAGCATTGATATTTGTTCTTTTTTTAAATTTAATTTAGCTAAGTTTCTTTTTTTCATAGTGAATGATTTAGTAATGATAATTTATATAAAATTTATATCAATAATATGAATAGCAATTCCTAAAACGACTGCCGAAATGACCATGACCCAATCTCTTTTGTTGAATCTGAACACGGTTTGAAAAATAAACGAAAGTACCAACATCACTAATACAACAATGATTTGTCCCGATTCTACACCTAAGGCAAATTCCAACATAGGCAGTAGTTTACTTTCTAAACCCGTAGTGATTTGTTTGAAGTAGTTGGAAAATGCCAATCCATGAATCAATCCAAAAAATAAAGCAGCGATTAACAGCAGTACTATTTTCGTTTTGTTATTGCTTTTTCCAGCAGTAAATATGTTGTATAAAGCGGTAATGACAATAGTGATGTATACTAATAATTCTATCGCATTTGCACCAAAAGAAACAGCGCCATACGTAGCTAATATTAATGAAATCGTATGTCCGATGGTAAATACGGTTACCAGCCAAAATACACGTTTCCAATCTTTGAATGTGTATGCGACTGTGAGTACTATTAAAAATAGAATATGATCGTAGCCATTTAAGTCTAAAACGTGGTTGAGTCCTAGTTTAAAGTATATCCAAAATTCGTTCATCGGTTGTTGTAGGTTTTAAGGGTTGGGGTTTGTGTATCAAACTTACAGTATTTTTTTTAATTTTAAAAACCGCGTTCTTTTTGCAGTTGTTCGTAGGCTTTTTGTACTTGTTGGAATTTTTCGTTGGCTCCTTTTACATGTTCTTCTCCCAAATGCTGCACTTTATCTGGATGATATTTTTTTGCCATTTTGCGATAGGCTTTTTTGACTTCATTATTCGAAACCGATTTGTCAATTTCTAAAATTTTGTACGCACTATCAACAGGATTGTAAAACATGGCTTTGATCGATTGATAATCACGATCGTTGATATAGAGATATCCTGCAATTTTTTCGATGAGTTCTACTTCCTTTTCACTTACATGATCGTCTGCTTTGGTCACACCAAATAAATAGTGTAATAGTTGTAATCGTGAGGAATGATCCATATACAACTGTATTTGCTGACATATTTGACGTGTAGAAAGGTCTTCTTTTTTCAGAATTCCATTGAACAATTGAAACGCGTGATTGGCACGTTCTTTTCCGTACATTTTTACAAAATAATCGCGCACATAATTTTTTTCTGATTCCGAAACTTCCCCGTCAGCTTTCATCACAATAGCAGAAAGCACTAATAAACTGACTTCAAAATCACCCGACTTGGTTTGTTCGCGTTTTTGTGAAGGTATGGTTCGTCTTCTTTTTTCATATACAGGATCTGTACGTTTACGACGATCTTGTGTGCTGCGTTTTGGCGGTTCAAGTAATAATCCTTTTGACGTTGCTTTGTCTACAGCCGCGCCAATGGCAAATCCAATAGCGGCTCCAATAGGGCCACCAAGTGTCCAACCCAATGCGCCTCCAATCCAGCTTGCAAATCCACTCATATTCTTGTTTTTTACCAAAGATACATTTTCCAAAGAAAAAAATGTCAAAATATTGAATGAAGGTAAAATTATGGTTGCCACTCTAAGATGAAGTTTACAAATACAACTCATCTCATAATTACTTCTTTTTCACTTTTCTTTAACAAAAACGGTTTTTGTCCGCGCACTTTCCAAAAAATATAATCCGTATCTTTGCCACATTATTAATGAATTAATTTAAAAGATTATGTATCCACCAGAATTGGTAAAACCTATGAGAGCAGATTTAACTGCCGTTGGTTTTGAAGAATTACACACTGCAGAAGCTGTTGATGCTGCTTTAGCAAAAGAAGGAACTACACTAGTTGTTGTAAATTCTGTTTGCGGTTGTGCTGCAGCCAATGCAAGACCTGGAGCAAGAATGTCTTTAGATAACGCTAAAAAACCAGATCATTTAGTAACGGTTTTTGCAGGAGTTGACAGAGAAGCTACGGATAAAGCAAGAAATCACATGATTCCTTTTCCTCCATCTTCGCCAAGTATGGCATTGTTTAAAGATGGACAGCTAGTGCACATGTTAGAGCGTCACCATATTGAAGGTAGACCAGCTGAAATGATCGCTGAGAACTTAAAAGACGCTTACAACGAGAATTGCTAATACATTCTTACCGAAAAAAATACTATAAAACCACGTTATTACGTGGTTTTGTTTTTTATTTTTGTCATATCAAAAAGTACCTACGCAGTGAAGTTTTTATCGTATATAGTATCTACCATTTATCTGTTATTTTTCGGATTGTCATTAGTGATTTTTCATGGAATTCAGTGGATTTGCTTAAAATTAGGCGGACAAAAGTGGCACAATTGGAGTGTTAACGGATTACAATTCTCTCTCATGCGTTGCCAAAACCTTCTTGGAACACGTTATACCCTTAAAAATCCGTATTCATTACGTTCGGATCAACCGATGATTATTGTGTCCAATCATCAAAGTATGAACGACATTTCACCGTTGATTTGGTTGTTTAAAAAGCACTATCCAAAATTTATCAGTAAAAAAGAATTGGGCAAAGGAATTCCGAGTATTTCCTTTAATTTACGTCATGGTGGCGCGGCTTTAATTGATAGAAATGATCCTAAACAAGCCATTACAGAAATTATCAATTTTGCAAAGCGAATTCACGAAAATACACACGCAGCCGTCATTTTTCCTGAAGGAACACGTAGTAAAGATGGCATTCCAAAACCTTTTAAAATAAAAGGACTGAATGTATTGTTTAAGTATATTCCAAATGCGCAAATTGTGCCTGTAACCATCAATAATTCTTGGAAAACCACCAAATATGGCAAGTTTCCCTACGGTTTGGGTTCACATATTACCGTAGAAGCGCACGAACCCATTCAACTGAGCGACTATCCAAAAGAAAAACGTGATGAACTGCTTGAACATATCGAAAAAGTAATTACAGAACATATTGTAATTGATTAATTATATATCTCGATTTTTAAAGCAAAAAAAGAATTTCACATAACGAATTCTTTTTCCGCAGTGTAGTATCCATTTTTCGTTAAGAATTTTTGAAGCCTTGGAGAAAATTTAGAAAAATGGATACGGTTTTGACTTTTTCAGTCAAAAACACCTCTGGAAAAAGCGCACTTTCTTTTGTTTCTGTTTTCTTTGTGCGAGCAAAGAAAATGAAAACTTCATAATGTGAAATATAACTATGAATGTTTTTAAATAGTAAGCAAGAAAAAATTTATGAACTTACATCAAGAAAAAATCATTTCGCAAACCATTTCATTTGTTCAAAAAACTTTAAAAAATGCTGAAGGCGGACACGATTGGTTTCACATTGAACGTGTGTATAAAAACGCCTTATTGATTGCGAAAGAAGAATCGGTAGATGAGTTTATTGTGAGTTTGGGTGCTTTATTACACGATATCGCGGATGCTAAATTTCACCATGGCGATGAAACTATTGGTCCAAAAATAGCGCGTGAATTTCTCGAAAGTTTAGACGTTCGAAAAGATGTGATTCTTCACATCACAGACATTATTTCAAATATTTCGTTTAAAGGTGGGAATTTTGATCAACAATTTAGGTCGCTTGAATTAGACGTGATTCAAGATGCAGATCGTTTGGACGCTATTGGTGCCATCGGAATTGCACGTTGTTTCAATTATGGCGGATTCAAAAACAGAAAATTATACGATCCTGAAATTCCTGTAAACCTCAACATGAGCAAAGAAGAGTATAAAAAATCGACCGCGCCAACGATTAATCATTTCTACGAAAAATTATTGTTGTTAAAAGATAAAATGAATACGAAAACAGGTAAGAAAATTGCCGAACAACGTCATGAATTTATGGAGCAATTTCTACATCAGTTTTACCGGGAATGGAATGGGGAAATTTAGACGTTATTAGACAAACTTCAATTTTTGGACTTGTTAGATTGTTAGATTGTTAGATTGTTAGATTGTTAGATTGTTAGATAAAAATAGCTGATTTTCAAACACTTACAACATTTTAACTTTATTTTTATAAAACCGCTATTATTTTGTCAATCACTGTGTTAAAGGACATTATTTTGATGAGCAAAAAAAATATAATTATAAGGATTGTTTTTCAAGCAGTTACAATTTTGTCTTTATTCTATGATCTAACAGCGAAGCGGTCTTTTATCTTTTGCAGGACAACAGTATTTCAAAATACATTTCCTGAAAACTCAGAAAAAAGTCTCTTTTAAAAAGAAATTAAAAAAAGTGGGTAATGAAATTTCATAATGTACCCTTATTATAGAAAGCAAAAACTTAAACTATTAATTAAAAGAACAACATTATGAAAACTAAAGCAATGAACTCATTAAAATTAAACAGCGTATCCGTTTCTAACTTATCATCCATTCATGGTGGTCTTGTTGCAAATAACAACAATCAACAGCCAATAAACGCTGCTCCAAGTACTGCTGGACCAACTTGGGATTGTGGTCACAGTGCAGGTTGTCATACTAAAGGTTGTGTTAAATAACAAAGACTAAAAAATAAAGTGGCTATTTTCAAAAACAATGGAATTCACCCAAATTTTAGTATTTATAAAGTTTGGGTGTTTTTATTGGATCATCAACTTCATTTCGCTTCTGTATTTGGAAGCACTTTTTCCTGTAATTTCTTTAAATAATTTATTGAAGTGCGAGAAATTATTAAAACCACTTTCATAACAAATATCGGTAATGCTGCTTTGACTTTCCAACAGTAATTTT
The DNA here is from genome assembly GCA_964351775.1 of uncultured Kordia sp. Lineage (GTDB taxonomy): Bacteria > Bacteroidota > Bacteroidia > Flavobacteriales > Flavobacteriaceae > Kordia. Next base: position 13,624 of record CAYGPQ010000094.1, read on the forward strand.
GTAGCATAAACCACTCTATATTCGTTCACTAATTTGGTAAATGTTTTCCCTGTCACTCTTTTAAAATAGCGACAAAACGCAGGAACCGTCATGCTGACTTTATCTGCAATTTCATCAAGGGTGATGTGTCGTTGGAAATTACTGTTGATATATTTGAAGATAGCATCAATCTTTACGCTGTCTTGTGGTTGGGTTTCAAAGGCAAATCCGTCAGCATTGAGTAACATATAATCTTCTGCCAACGCCAGCATATTCAAAATTTCTAGTAGTTTGATGACTCTTTTAAAACCCGAATATTTAGGTAATTTTTCAATTTTTGGACCTACAATTCGTTTGGTATCTGGCTTAAAACGAATGCCTTTTTTTGCCTTTTCGAGTAACAGCGAAATGTTTTGCATTTCGGGTAAATTGTAGAATTCTTCCCCTAAAAAATCAGTCTTAAACTGAATCAATGTTTCTTTTCCTTTAGAGGTCAATCGATCTGCAAATCCATTGTGTGGCAAGTTTGCGCCAATCAGAATCAGTTGGCTGTTATTGAAATAGGACAAATGATTTCCAATATGACATTTTCCATTTCCTTTGTTTACATAGACCAATTCTACTTCGGGATGAAAATGCCAAAATGCCAATCCTCGTTTACGCTTCTTGGTATTTTGTGCCACCAAAATAGAATTTCCAAAGTCGGGCGTTATTTTTTCGTAGGTAGGTTTGTTGTTCATGTTCTAAAATCATTCCCTACAAAAATACGTTTTATCCTATTTTATTTCTATGTTCTTTTACCCAAATTATATACTATTTTAACCCAATATATATGTTAGTTGTAAATCGAAGTTAAAATAACACATAAACTAGCCAAAATAGCTGTTTTCTGATCGTGAAATTGAACTTACATTTGTCCTGTGAAACTATTTTAAAGTTAGAAATCATGAAAAACAACATTAAAAACATTGTATGTATTGTAGTTATGGCTGTAGGAATGATGAGTTATGCCAACAATTCTTTTTCTTTCAAAACAGAAAAAATTAAAACGGTATTGACATTAACCGATGTAAAGAAAGGACATGAATTGCTCATTAAGGACACCAATTTGTTAGTGCTGTATAGAGAATCTATCACAAAAGATGGTACGTATTCAAAAGGATTTGATTTAACAGCGTTGCCAGATGGTGACTACTATTTTGAGTTAGAGAAAGATGTCAAAATTGTAATTATGCCGTTTACAGTAGAAGCAAATCAGGTGGTATTTGCAAAAGAAAAAGAAATTACTATCTACAAACCAACTGTTAGAGTTGTAGCTCATAAATTGTTTGTTTCCAGACTCTCATTTGATATACAACCGATGGAAGTTGAAATTTATTATGAAGCACCTTTTGAAGAGCATACAGACTTAATTTTTTCAGAAAAAATTGAAAACACTAAGATTGTAGAGCGTATTTATGAGCTTTCAAAACAAAAAAAAGGTGTTTATACCATCGTCTTTAAAACGCAAGGAAGATTGTTTAGAGAACATATTAAATTATAAAGAGTCATTTGCTAAATTCAAATAAAAGCATCGTAATCGTTTGAACGTTTGCTGTGCTTTTTTAGTTTAAAATGATCACGATAAAAGGTCAAATCAATACTCAATATCTATCATTCCATTTGTAAATACATATACAGGTTTGTCAAAAGTATCTTCTATCGTTACCCTAAAAGTTCCTTCCATTTTAGTAGCTGTATGTGTGGTAATAGACGTTTCTCTGTCACCATATATAGGATCTGAGCTGTGATACATGCCGTTGTCAATTAAAATAAATTCTTCTATTTGATTGGTTTCTTCTTCTAGTACCGAAAACAAAAGTCTTTTGGTTTCATCATCAAAAGTCGCTTCTACAATTCTGTATTCAATATTTGTGGGACTCATCATCACTTCATAATCTGTTAAGTCATAATCTATTCCATTAAGGTTAAAATGGATAGCGCTCTCATTTGGTATTGGCGCAGCTACATCATCAGATGCGCATGCTAAAAAAGCGAACGCAATACAACATAAAAATACTTTTTTCATGGTGGTTAATTTACTGTTATACATGTCTTTAGGAATCAATTTTGATTCACTCATTTTAAAAGTATCGTATTTACCTATGCAACCTATTAGATAATTAATAAGCGTAGTATATTTTTCGTAAGCGTTGTTAAAACAGTGAATATTGCCCATTTTTGTATTGCTCGTGAAGCATTGTATTGAGTTTAGGCATTTGTGTATTTTTAAAATATTTCAATCGCGCCAAGCGAATTAAATCATGAATTTGTTCCGCTATTTTTCCTTCACCCCGCATTCTGCTTCCATAGCGACTATCGTTGAGTGTTCCTCCATGACAGCTTTCTATTTGATGCAATACTTTTTCAGCTTTGTCAGGCATGGTTTTATGAATCCAATCGGAGAAAATTTCGCCAATAGCGCCATTGAGTCGAACAATGGTAAACGCAATAGATTTCGCGCCTAATTCGGATACTTTTTTTGCCATTGACAGAATTTCATGACTATTGATCGATGGAATAATGGGCGCCAACATGACATTCACAGGAATTCCGTTTTCAGATAGAATTTTTACGGTTTCCAATCGTTTTTTAATGGTTGCTGTTCTTGGTTCTAATACGCGGCGCGTTTCTTCCGATAAAGAAGTAATGGAAATATTGACACTAATTAAATTATCTTTTGCGAGTGCTTTCAAAAGATCTAAATCGCGCAGTAGTAATGAATTTTTCGTGATGATCGCAACTGGATGTTTATATTTTAAGAAGACTTTTAAGAGACTTCGGGTAATTTCTAATTCCTTTTCCACAGGTTGGTAGCAATCGGTATTTCCAGAAAGTACAATGGTGCACGCTTGCCAGCTTTTCTTCTTGATTTTCTCTTCTAGCAATTCCGCAGCGTTTCTTTTGACGAGTATTTTCCGTTCAAAATCTAATCCTGCACTAAATCCCCAAAATTCATGACTGTTTCGCGCGTAGCAATAAATACAACCGTGCTCACAACCTTGATACGGATTGAGTGAATACGTCATACCTACATCTGGACTTTGTACTTTATTGACAATTGTTTTGGGAAATACGTTGGTGTACGTCGTTTTATTTTTGTCTGCTTCTTCGCCTTCTTTATGGCAATATTCTAAAAAATCGGCTCGCGTTTCGTGTACATCTTGTAAAAAACGATTGTGTACATTTTTTTGCGCGCCTCTACCTTTGTTATTTTTAGTACGTTCCACGATTGCTTTTTTTCAAAAATAATCGCTCTATAAACCAATACTTGCTTTTTAAAAGATTTTTGAGTGCAACTACGGGAATTTTATAACCCTCATAATTCAATGCTTATCATTTCTCACTTATTCCTTCTAAAAATTCTGAAACCCTAACTCCTATATTTTTCTGAAAAGCCTTTGAAAAGGACTCTGTTGTTGAAAACCCTACTTCTTCAGCAATCACTTTTACTTTATATTTTTTATACTTCGTCTCTTTTTGAAAAAGCTCTACGGCATATTCTACTCGCAAATCATTGATATAATTTCGAAACGATTTCAACTTATACGTATTAATCACTTTGGATAAATACTTCGTATTCGTTTGTAGTTGCTTTGCAAAGGAATGCAGTGTTATTTTTGACATCAAAAAGCCTCGTTCTTTTTCAAATGCTTGCAAGTTTTCTAAAATAGCGTCCACAATAGTTTCGTCAATGTCTAATTGAAAATGATCTG
>CAYGPQ010000095.1:0-7211 GCA_964351775.1 uncultured Kordia sp.
GATTGAAAGAAAATGTCTTGAAAATTCGTCGCGCCAATGATATTGTCATCGCAAATATGGCAGAACCGCCTGGATTGCAAGAATTGGCAAATGAAGTTGGATTGAATATTAAGAAACTAAAAGAAGGTTTCAAGCAAATTTACGGGGATTCGGTATTTAGTTTTTTGTTTGATTATAAAATGGAATATGCTCGAAAACTCTTAGAATCGGGGACTTACAACGTAAACGAAGTTGGACATAAAGTTGGCTACAGCACGGCAAGTCATTTTATTGCGGCGTTTAAAAAGAAATACGGAACGACGCCTAAGAAGTATATTTTGGCGAGTGTGAATTGATTAATGTAGCAATTTGAAAATTTGAAAATATGTCAATTTAAGAGCAGTCTTTGTCATTGCTGATAAGGTGTTAATTTTGATTCAAGGATTCAAAGATTCAAGGATTGAAGAACACTTTTGAATTTTACATTTAAAATTTAGTGTTTTGCGGTTTCAGTTTTTTGCCACGAATTCACGAATGTTTTTTCATAAAATTATTCAAAGATTCAAGGATTGAAGAACACTTTTGACTTTTACATTTAATATTTGACATTTTTCGGTTTACCTTTTTTTGCCACGAATTAAAAACCTCTGCTAACACAAGGTCTCGATACAAAATCTTTCCAAGATTTCACTCGACCTGACGTTTGGGAATCTAAGTCAGTCAACAATCTAAGCAGTCTAAGTAATCCAAAATGACCGTCGCACTTACTGTCATTCTGAGCTTGACTCAGAATCTTATGATTAAGTAGCGTAAAGATTATGCGAAGCTGAATTAAGTTCAGCTTGACGGAAGTTTTTTTCCATGAGTTATAGATTCCTGCCTACGCAGGAATGACATGTTGTTTCAAAACTGTCCAAAAAGTCTACCTCCGCCCACTAATGCGTTTTCGTTTGTTATATTTTACCAATTCAATAGCTTTCTCAAATAATTCATCTTCGATTTTTTCTCCGTAAATACGTTCACTAGAGAAGTTTTTGGTTGCCAAATACGTTTTTGTGTTTAATGTAGGTGTTTTTAAAAATGTGATATAGTATAGTTTTGCGCTGCTTCTATACCGATTTTCTTCTGTAATCTTGAAAAAGTAAATGGTAATGGTGCCGTCTTCATTCGTGACATCTTCCGCTTTTACAAACGAAATCGTGTCTTCTTCTTCATCAAGATTGATGCGGCTGACCAATTTTGCTTTAGCATACTGCTGTTGTGTTTTTAATGAATCAGGAATGATGGAAAGCAACTCTTTTTCTGCTAATTTCTCCAACGTAGCAGCCAATGCTTCCTCATTATACATCGTTTTTTCTTTTAACTCTTGAGGAATCATTTCGTTGTTTTCTGCCAACAATGTGATATAGGTTGTCAACGCATTTCGCGTTTCCGTTTTGATCAATTTTTGGAAGAAATCTTGCATTTTTTTATCGGTTCGAAACGGAAATAATAATTTCACATAATTCTCCAACGTGCTGCTGTTGCTATAATTATAGGATGATGATTTTCCTAAGTTTCGCTTGATTTCTATTTTGGCGTCATTCAATAATTGACCCTTATATTTTTTATAGATTTTTGGTTTGATGAAACTGCTATCAACGAGTTCTGTTAACAACGAATAAATAGGTATTTTATATTCTTGAATGCTCGAATATTCTAGCAATGCAGGAAATAAATCTTTTTTCAACGATAAGTTATCTACTCCTGTTTTAAACAATCTGCTTGTGCCTCTTGAATCTAATGGAAAATCTTTTTCTAATAATGAAAGTACCAATTGATACGAAGCTTTATCTTTTTGTTGCAATAACGATTTTAGGATGGCTGTTTGTGTTTTTGGCTTGTCATAAGCTGCTACGTACAATTTTTCAAAAAACGGATGAATTCGATCATTTTTGAGCTTTCCAAGTGAGGTAATCAAATAGTTTTTGATATTTTCTCGATCGTTTGGAAAATCATGTTCTTTTAAGATGGAAATCATCGTATTTGCATGGTTATCTGTAAACTTGATTTTCGCATAAGATTTCAACACAATGCTGTCATTATTCTTGATGCCATCAAAGAAAATATCTGTTTTATCAGCAAATACATTTTTTCCAAGCAAGGTGTCTATCGGCGTAAATGTATCGTAAAAGTTTTTTACAAATTCAGAAGAAGTGGTACCAAGCGAATCTTCCAAGGTGCTGATACCAAATAAAACGCCTTTTTTTAAGATATTTTTGGTGTACACACGTTTTGCACTCGCCGTATCTTTCAGCATATACGTACTTGTATATACATCGCCTTGTTGATCGAACTTTTTATCTTCAATCACAAAATTAAAAGTATACCCTTTTTCCATGGAATTCCACAAACTATCTATATTATGAATCATTTGCAAATCGTGATATTTTAAACGACGCACATATATTTTTTCATTACTTTTTGAGGTATACGTAATGTATTTTTTCTCTTCATCATACGCTTTTTTATCAGCTTTATAGCGTGAATTGTACGAAGGTGTAAAAGGTGGTTTGGTATTGGTTACTACTGAAAAGTACAAAGACGTATCAATAACCGTTGTAAACTTTTTATATTTAGGTGTTTTTAGTTTGAATGAATTAAAATAAGTCGTTGCTTTTGCTTTGTCATCACCAATATAACCGAGCAAATAATAGCTTTCGTCTTTAATGATCGTTTTTAGATAGATGCGCTTTTTCGTCATACTATCAATAATCGCATACGATTCGTAACTGGTGTATTTAGAATCTACGAACTTGCCATTTATCTTCTCAATAGCTAAATTTTTATAGAAATTATCATGAATGTAGACAGCTTCAAACGCATCTTCTTCAATGTATGAAATATCGTTGTTGAACACTTCTTTAAAGAAATAATACTGATCGTTCACTTCAGCTTGTAACAACTTGTTTCCAACATTTTTTGTATTGTCTGAAATAAAATTCTCAGGAAATAAAAATTCGTATTTATTATATTCAGAAGTATAGATTTTCATGGCTTCCGATGTAGAACGAAATTGTATCGAATCAAAAATTTCTTGTTCATATTGCAATACAAAATCTTTCTTTCCGCCAAATTTGATAATAATCATTTCCAACGGTGTTTTGTAAATATGATACTTTTGGTAATCGCCTTTTTTGGTTTTATTCACAATGCTAAATCCCGGAAACGGACTTGTCAAGGGCGTTTTTGAAATAATATCACCCGGAATATCTTCATACAATAACGGATCAATTTCTTCGAGCGTAATTTTTTCAGCATTCGGAAACTGATCGTAGGTATTCAAGCGTGTAATTGTCAAATAGGCACCATTGGTCATATCAGGTGCTAAGTAAAATTTTTGATCTTTATACACAAATTCGCGAAGTTCATCAAAGGTTTTGATCGTAATAAAACCATCGGGTGTGCTATACGTATTTAAATAGGGTTTTACGTGTAAATCTTCGAGTGTTGTTTTTGATTTCAATGCAAAATCGGTTTGTTCCGAAGTCAATGGTTTTACGGTATAACCTCTTTCTTCCAACTTATGCAACATGCCTTTTTCTCCCGCCAAATGTGCCGCACCAACGCCTGCAAAAACTGTTTTATGCTGCATTAAAGAATCCATCACAATGACCATGTTTTCATTGCGTTTGTATAACATGTGTTCACGGTAAAACTCCGTATTTACAGCAGCTCCAATAGAATCGAGCAACTCAATTTTTCGATCTCGGTATACATCTTCTTGTAACGTATATCGATTTTCGTCTTTAAACATTTTTTGAACCCATTCGTCTGGTTTTTTCTTTTGCACATTAAAAGCTGCGCGCGATGTCAAATACCGTGATTCTTCAATATCTTCCAAGCTGATAATTTGCTTATTGTTCTTTTTTCCAGCTTGATAAATAAACATATCCAAATACGTTTCTTCCTCAAAATCATCTGCGCCAGCTTGTTTTCGGTACAAATATCCATTGATAATTCTGTTGTCAAACCGAATAATACGGCGTACAATTTCTTTCTCGGAAAATTGTGTATTAAAATTTTTATCATAGAAATTTTGGCCATTACCATAACTTCGTGTGGACGAGCTGCTCATGCTTTCGTAATTGTGTGCCAACCATGTAGTTGGATCGGATTCTAAAGCTACTGTTTCGGCTGCAGCCAATGCTTTAAAAAACACATCGTCTAAGCGGAATGCTACTTTTCTGCTCACGTGCATGGTTCCGTATAAATAGGAAGGTTTTTCCATGCCGTTTCCGGAAATTTCCCAAAGAAGACTTTGTTTATTTTCTTGAGATAAAAGTATAGATGTGCAAAACAGGAATATGAGTGATAAATAATATTTCATAAAAGCGAGTGAAAATTAAATGGTAACTGTAATCGGTAATATCTGTAACAATGTACTAAAGATATGAATTCTTTCATGTTAACAGAATCATAATGCGTAAAAATACCTTTTCAATGAGTGTATAAAGATTTCCTATACTAGTGTATTCATTTATTGAAGATAGAATCGTAATTTTGAAATTCATAAAAAATTGAAAAAAGAAATAGATGAAACGAGTATGTTCAAAATTTTATCACTCAAGTAAATGATTAATAGCGAACAGCATGTGACAAATAAAAAACAATAAAAACAAACACATGAAAGGTGTATTACTGATCAATTTAGGCTCTCCCGATAGTCCAAATCCTAAAGATGTAAAAAGATACTTAGGTGAATTTTTAATGGACGAACGTGTAATTGACGTTCCAAAATGGCTTCGTACATTTTTAGTCAAAGGAATTATTTTAAACACACGACCAAAAAAATCTGCGAAAGCATACCAAAAAATCTGGTGGGAAGAAGGTTCTCCGCTCATCATTATTTCTGAACGTTTTCACAAAAAAGTACAAGAACGCGCCAAAGTTCCCGTAGCTTTAGGAATGCGTTATGGTTCTATGAGTATTCAAAAAGGATTAAAAGAATTACACGATCAAGGAGTTGATGAAGTATTAGTTGTGCCTTTATATCCGCATTATGCGATGTCTTCTACCGAAACTGTCATCGAAAAAACGAAAGAAGAGCAACAAAAGCATTTTCCAGAGATGAATCTCACGATTGTTCCTTCATTTTACAATCATCCTGATTATATACGCGTGATGTCTGAAAACATACAATCACACTTAGAAGGCGTTGATTACGATCATATCTTATTCTCCTATCACGGAATTCCAGAAAGACATATTCGCAAAAGCGATCCAACAAAATCACACTGTAAAATAGATGGAAGTTGTTGTGAAACTGCGTCGAAAGCGCATGCAACCTGTTACAGACATCAATGTTTTGAAACGACGAAAGAAATTGCAAAATATTTAAACTTACCAGAAGGAACATATAGCGATTCATTCCAATCACGTTTAGGTGGTGATCCTTGGTTAAAACCCTATACAGACAAAGAATTTGAACGTTTTCCAACAGAAGGGAAAAAGAATTTAGTGGTGATTACACCTGCATTTGTGTCGGATTGTTTAGAAACCTTGGAAGAAATTGCCATGGAAGGTGAAGAACAATTCCATGAAGCTGGCGGAAAAGAGTATAAGCATATTCCTTGCTTAAATGATAATGACGATTGGGTAAAAGTAATGACACGTTGGATCAATGAATGGAGCGTAACTTCTAAAGAGGAAGTAACGGCTTAATGGCAAACAGAGCTTCTGCCGAACTCGGTAATGCGCCCATAGGGAAATTGCTTATCTCGCAAGCGCTTCCTGCTTCCATAGGAATTTTGGTGATGTCTCTGAATATGGTAGTTGATACCATTTTTGTCGGACAATGGATTGGTCCTATGGCAATTGCCGCAATTACGGTAGTCGTTCCGCTTACCTTTTTAATAGCTTCCATTGGAATGGCTATTGGAGTTGGTGGCGCGTCCATCATTTCCAGAGCTTTAGGTTCGGACGATCACGACAAAGCACAGCGCACTTTTGGAAATCAAATTGTGATGTCGTTAGGTTTATCTGTCTTCTTTGTTATTGTCGGACTTATCTTTAAAGAAGAAGCGTTGGCACTTTTTGGTGCGAATGGTAAAATTCTCGGTCCAGCCGAAATTTACTATGAAATCATCATGTATTGCATTCCGTTTTTAGCCTTGTGCATGACTGGAAATCCTGTGGTACGTGCCGAAGGAAAACCAAAATTTGCCATGATCGCCTTGATTCTTCCCGCAATCGGAAACATATTTTGCGACTATCTATTTATCAATGTATTGGATTATGGAATGGCGGGCGCGGCTTGGGCAACTTGTATTTCATACTTTATCTGTTTTGTGTTTATCTATTGGTTTTTCTTCTCAAAACATAGTGAACTCAAAATACGATTGAAATGTTTCAAGTTGGAATATCCTATCGTGAAAGAAATTACACAACTTGGCGGCGTCACCTTGGCGCGACAAGGAATGGTGAGTATTCTATCAATCATTCTAAATCACACACTATTTACGTACGGTGGCGAAACGTCGGTGACTATTTACGGAATCATTAGTCGAATGTTGATGTTTGCTTTATTTCCAGTAATGGGAATTTCACAAGGATTTTTGCCCATTGCAGGGTTTAATTACGGAGCAAAAAAATATCAGCGCGTTCGCGAAAGTATCAATATCTCCATCAAATACGGAACCGGATTGGCATTAGCGATCTTTGCAATCATCATGTTTTTTCCTGAGCAAATTGTTTCTGTCTTTACCGATGATGAAGTCATTCTGCGCGAAACACCAAGTGCCTTGCGTTGGGTTTTCTTAGTTACACCGTTAATTGCGGTTCAAATGATTGGATCTGGGTATTTTCAAGCCATTGGAAAAGCAGTTCCAGCGTTACTATTAACACTTACAAAACAAGGTTTTTTCTTAATTCCGTTAATCCTAATATTACCAAGTTACTTCGGAATCTTTGGTGTTTGGGTAGCATTTCCAATTGCCGATTTACTATCAACGATTCTTACAGGCTGGTATCTTAATAAAGAAGTCAAACGAAATTTGAAAACAGCATGATCAAAACCAAAAAAGGTTTTGAAATTATAAATTATTAATGCTGAATTTTAAATTGAAACATATTTTTGTCAAGTGACAAGATATAGGATTATGAATTGAAAAAGGTTCTCGACTGCGCTCGAACTGACAACAGGAGCAAAGCAACCCACAACAAAAAACTTAAGAGTTAAAAGTGATGAGTTC
>CAYGPQ010000095.1:7311-17268 GCA_964351775.1 uncultured Kordia sp.
CCACAACTGACAACCGATAACTCATAACAGGAGCAAAGCAACCCACAACAAAAAACTTAAGAGTTAAAAGTGATGAGTTCAGAGTGAAAACAAGTCAACAAACAGCGAATTAACAAATCAACAGAAAACCCACAACTGACAACCGATAACTCATAACAGGAGCAAAGCAACCCACAACAAAAAAGTTAAGAGTTAAAAAGTGATGAGTTCAGAGTGAAAAGAAAGAACAAAAAACAACCCAACCCATAACCGACAACCGACAACTGAAAAATCACAACAGGAGCAAAGCGACTAAAATCAAAAACTCCCCTAAAAACTAGCAAGCAAAAAAGAATATCCTTATTTTTAATAACTGAAACCAAACCAACCTAAAAGATGCGATTTTTAACCTTATTAGCTGTGTTACTTCTTACCGTAGGAAGCACTTTTGAAACACAAGCACAAACATTCAATGAAGACTATTATAAAAATGTAGCATACCGATTGGTCGGGCCATTTCGCGGTGGACGAAGTGCCGCAGTAACGGGCGTTCCAAACAAACCAAACCTTTTCTATTTTGGCGCAACTGGCGGCGGCGTTTGGAAAACAACCAATGGCGGACGTAGCTGGGAAAATATTTCTGACGGTTACTTTGGCGGAAGTATAGGTTCTATTACGGTTTCTAAAAGTGATCCAAATGTGATGTATGTTGGCGGTGGCGAAAAAACCGTACGTGGAAATGTATCTTCAGGATATGGCGTTTGGAAAAGTGTCGATGCAGGAAAAACATGGACAAATGCGGGTTTAAAAAATTCACGACACATTCCTCGAATGGCGATTCATCCAACAAATCCAGATATTGTATATGCTGGCGTGATGGGAAATCTCTACAAACCAACACAAGATAGAGGCGTTTATAAAAGTATCGATGGTGGAAAAACATGGAAAAAAACACTCTTTGCGAATGCAGATGCTGGTGTGGTCGATTTACTCATAGATCCAACAAATCCAAGAATATTATACGCTTCCACATGGCGAATTCGAAGAACTCCTTACAGTTTAAGTTCTGGTGGTGATGGTTCAGCGCTCTGGAAAAGTACCGATAGCGGTGAAACATGGACAGAAATTTCAAAAAAGAAAGGATTTCCAACAGATACTTTGGGAATCATTGGTGTCACAGTTTCTCCATTAAACAATCAACGTGTGTGGGCAATTGTTGAAAACAAAGAAAAAGGTGGATTATACCGAAGTGATGATGGTGGCGAAACGTGGAATCAAGTCAATAGCGAACGGAAACTGCGTCAACGTGCTTGGTATTACACGCGTTTGTATGCGGATACAGAAAATGTAGATGTTGTTTATGTACTAAATGTACGCTATCACAAAAGTACCGATGGCGGAAAAACATTTAGCACCTACAATGCACCACATGGCGATCATCATGATTTATGGATTGCTCCCGAAAACCCAAAACGTATGATTATTGGCGATGATGGTGGCGCTCAAGTGACGTATGATGGCGGTGAAACTTGGAGTACCTATCACAATCAACCAACATCACAATTTTACAGAGTGACGACAGACAATAGTTTTCCATATAGAATTTATGTGGCGCAACAAGATAATTCTACCATTCGAATTCCACATAGAACGGACGGACGTTCTATTTCAGATGATGATTGGGAAAGCACGGCTGGTGGCGAATCGGCGCATATTGCGGTAGATCCAAAAGACAATGACATTGTATATGGTGGAAGTTATGATGGTTTCTTAACTCGAAAAAATCATAGAACTGGAACCGTAAGAGCCATCAATGTTTGGCCAGATAATCCAATGGGACATGGCGCAGAAGGCATGAAATATCGTTTTCAGTGGAATTTCCCGATTATCTTTTCAAAACACAATCCGAATAAACTCTATACATTTTCAAATCGGGTACATGTCACGGAAAATGAAGGACAATCGTGGGATATTATCAGTCCAGATTTAACCAGAAACGATCCAGAAAAACTAAAATCTTCTGGCGGACCCATTACACAAGATAACACTTCCGTAGAATATTACTGTACCATATTTGCTGCGCAAGAATCACCTGTAAGAGAAGGCTTATTGTGGGTTGGAAGTGATGACGGATTGCTTCACGTTACGCAAGATGGTGGAAAAACATGGAACAATGTCACGCCAGCAGGAATGCCAGAATGGATGATGATTAACAGTGTAGAACCAAGCACATTTGATGCAGGAACTTGTTATATCGCAGGAACAAAATACAAAACAGGTGATTTTGCACCGTACATTTATAAAACAACGGATTACGGAAAAACGTGGACAAAAATTACGAATGGAATCAACGTAGAACATTTTACAAGAGTGGTTCGTGAAGATCCAAAACGCAAAGGTTTGTTGTACGCAGGAACAGAAACGGGCATGTATATTTCATTCAATGATGGAAAAAATTGGCAATCGTTTCAGTTGAATCTTCCAATTGTTCCTATTACGGATTTAACAATCAAAGACAACAATTTAATCGTTGCTACACAAGGGAGAAGTTTATGGATTATTGACGATTTAACCGTGATTCATCAACAATACAATCTCACAAAAAATACGAATATTCTCTATACGCCAAAAGACACGTACAGAATGCGTGGCGGTTCCAAAAAAGGAAGCAAAACTGAAGGAACGAATCATCCAAATGGTGTGATGACATATTTCTATTTGTATGACTATGATGAAACAGCTGAGGTTTCGTTAACATATATGGACGCAAATGGCGAAGTCATTAAAAAATTCAGCACAAAAAATAAAGAAAAAGATAAGCTTGAAGTCAAAAAAGGAGCAAATCAGTTTGTATGGGATATGACCTATACAGGAACTGAGAAATTAAAAGGGATGATTTTATGGTGGGCAAGTTTAGAAGGTCCAAAAGCAATTCCTGGTACATACAAAGTAAAATTGACCGTAAAAAAAGATAGTGTAAATTCGGTTGAACTTGAAAAACCGTTCACTATTTTAGCCGATCCAAGAGCAGAAAGTACGTTGGTTGATATGCAAAAGCAGTTTGATTTTATCAAAGATGTCAATGTTACGATGGATAACGCACACAAATCCATCAAGAAGATTCGTAAGATTAATGCAAAACTAACTTCTTTTGCAGCACAATATAAAGATGATTCAACCGTGAAAGAGTTGGTAGAAAAAGCAAAAGATTTAAAAAAGCAACTTACCGAAATCGAAGAAGCCTTGTATCAAACAAAAAATAGAAGTGGACAAGATCCGTTGAATTTCCCAATTCGTCTCACAAACAAATTAGGACACTTAAATTCATTGGTAAGTATGGGCGATTTTGCACCAACCGAACAAGATGTTGCAGTAAAAAATGAATTGTCTCAAAAAATTAATCATAAATTAAGTGCGTTCAACAATTTGATTGATATTGAAATTAAAGCGTTTAACGAGGCTTTCAATGCGAAAAAACTAAACTATCTATTTATAGAAGACTAAATGGAATACAACTATATAAAATCATTACACCTCATATTTGTAGTGACATGGTTTGCAGGATTATTTTACATTCCACGCTTATTTGTATATCAAATAGAAGCGTTTCATAAACCTTCACCAGACAAAGAAATTTTGGGAGCACAACTTAAACTCATGGCAAAGCGTTTGTGGTTTATCATTACGTGGCCATCCGCTATTTTGGCAACCATTTTTGCGATTTGGCTATTGATTTTAGTTCCCGGTTGGTTAGAGCAATCTTGGATGCACGTCAAATTGGCGTTTGTGTTTTTATTATTTCTGTATCAATTTAAAACACATCAAATGTTCAAGCAATTGCAACGTGATGAGGTCAACTACACATCAAATTTTATGCGAATTTGGAATGAAGGAGCTACGTTTATTTTGTTTGCAGTAGTGTTTTTAGTCATTCTAAAAAACGCTATTAATTGGGTTTTTGGTGTAATCGGAATTTTAGTATTAGGAATTGTGCTCATGCTAGGATTTAAACTGTACAAACGTGTCCGAGAGAAAAATCCGAAAGCATAACTTGGCTTGATTATTGAGCCAGCAATGAAGATAAATACACATTCATGAAACCTACAAGACTTTCATTACGTTCCCGAATATTTGCTTACATGATTCTACTAATTTTGGTAGCATCTATTTTAATTGCTTTGGTGAGTATTTACCAATACCGCGAACAATCTAATGATTACCACAAACAACGACTTGAACGGAAAGAAAATCAAGTACGATCTAACGTAGAATATTTAATCAATAAAGAAACTACCTATGTGGTGAATACGGAGAATTTAGGGTTAATTTTTAAAGATGAAATTTACAAAATTGCCGATATTCATAATGTAGCTTTCAACCTATATGATCCAGAAGGAGATTTTATTATTACTTCAGATACTTCCATTCGAAATGATAATATTACAGAATGTTTATCTGCCGAAATTTTGAATAATTTACGGGCAAGTGTTAAAAAACGCTTTGTAGACGAAATTATTACGGATAAAGGAGAATATCACTCTTCTTACATTGTTATCAACGATGCGAAATCCAAACCGCTAGGAATTTTGAATTTACAATACGAACGAGATAACTCTTTCAGTGATATGGAATTGAGAGAATTTCTAAAACGTTTAGGGTATGCGTATATTTTAATGCTCTTAATTGCGATTGTTTTTGCCTATTTTATTTCCAGATATATTACGCGTTCGCTGAAAAGTATTGGTGCAAAACTAGATCAAACCCGATTTAATAAACGAAACGAAAAAATTATCATTGATGGTGCAGGAGAAGAAATTTTTAACTTAATTACTGCCTATAATGGAATGATTGATGAGTTGGAAGAAAGTGCTGTAAAACTGGCTATGAGCGAGCGTGAACAAGCTTGGCGCGAAATGGCAAAACAAGTGGCGCATGAAATTAAAAATCCGCTCACACCCATGCGTTTGACGGTGCAAAGTTTTCAACGAAAATTTGATCCAGAAGACCCAAATATTCATCAAAAAGTAGACGAATACTCTAAAACATTGATTCAGCAAATTGATACAATGAGCAGTATTGCTTCGGCATTTTCAAACTTTGCAAAAATGCCAGCGCAGCAAGATGAAATGTTGAATGTGGTAAAAATTACGCGTTTGGCAATGGATATTTTCAATGAAGATTATATTCAATTCTCAAGCGAAGAAGAAGAAATTATTGCAAAGTTTGATCGTACACAACTCATTCGAGTAATTACAAACTTGGTCAAAAATGCGATTCAAGCCATTCCAGATGATCGAAAACCGCAAATTAATGTGCATGTATTTCAACAAAATGAAGAGGTAATTATTACGGTAAAAGATAACGGAGTTGGAATTACTAAAGAAAATACGCCAAAAATATTTGAACCAAAATTCACCACAAAAACAAGCGGAATGGGACTTGGGCTTGGAATGGTAAAAAATATTATGGAAACTTATAACGGAAGTATTACTTTTACATCAGAAGAAAATAAAGGAACCACATTTATAGTAACGTTCCCAAAAAACTAAGCTCATGAATTACGAAAATATATTGGTACAAGAAGCAAATGGAATTGCAACAATCACTATTAATCGCCCAAAAAAATTAAACGCATTAAACCGTGCGACTATTGAAGAATTACACGATGCTTTTGAAGCCTTAGAAGCCGATGAAGATGCAAAGGTAATTATCTTAACAGGAAGTGGTGATAAAGCCTTTGTAGCGGGCGCTGATATTAGTGAATTTGCACATTTCTCAGTAAAAGATGGCGGAAAATTAGCCGCAAAAGGACAAGAATTACTATTCGATTTTGTAGAAAATTTAGAAACGCCCGTAATTGCAGCAGTCAACGGATTTGCCCTTGGTGGCGGATTGGAATTAGCCATGGCTGCACACTTTAGAATTGCGAGTGATAACGCCAAAATGGGCTTGCCCGAAGTTTCTTTAGGCGTCATTCCTGGGTATGGTGGCACACAACGTTTGCCACAATTAGTTGGCAAAGGAAAAGCCATGGAAATGATTATGACCGCAGGAATGATTGGCGCAGCAGAAGCACAGCAATGCGGATTGGTCAATCATGTAACCATACCAGAAGAATTGTTGCCGTTGGCGCATAAATTGGCAAGTAAAATCATGCGAAATTCCTTAGTTGCCATTCGTGGCGCTATTAAAGCTGTCAATGCAAACTACAAAGATGGTGTGAATGGATTTGAAACTGAAATTGAGGAATTTGGAAACTGTTTCGGAACCGAAGATTTCACAGAAGGAACTACTGCTTTCTTAGAAAAGCGCAAAGCTGATTTTCCGGGAAAATAAATAAAAACAATATAAATGTATCGTTTTTTATAAATTACGAATGGTGTTCTTTGTTAAATTTAATGATAGATAGTACTTTGTGCTACATAAAAATCAGATCGATTTTAAGAATCATTATATGACAGCAATCACCATGAAAAAAACACTACGAACTAGCTTATTTTGTTTGGTATTCTTTGCGAGTTTCTTCGCGAATGCGCAATGTAGCATCAGTCCTTTTATTCAACAGAATTATGAATTTGATGCTAAATTATTGGTGTTGCGTGAAATTCAAAATAATGTAAATGATCCTGATTATGACAATCCGTTTATTTCACAAGCCCGTATAGATTATCATTTGGAAAAGTTTTCAGCGATGTATGAAAACCCAAATAACAGTACGAGTATTGATTCGTTGTTTAATGAATTTCAGTTTCATGTAAATACGGAATATAATCAATTTCAAGTATCTTTTAAAGAAATAGGTTTTTCTGTTTTTACAACAGTTTCATGGGTGCAAACTTTGATTGATACAGGAACTTCTGGATATGCTCCGTTAGATAATTTTATGTCGCAATATCAATTTACGTATGTACAGCATTTTAGTTCTAATAATAGCGGAAAAACATTTTTCTCCTTACAAACTAGCAATGAAGTTTTAAATATGAATGCGTTAATTGACGATTTAGAAAATATACCTGCTATTGAAACTGCTTACGGATTGTCCGATACTAATATTGCTAATAGATTTAATTATACAGGAGTTCTTTATTTTATCGTTCAATTTCCTATTATAGCTTTTCAAACTGAATTATGTGATATCATTTTTGATGAAAACCAAAATTATCAATTTATGCTTGGTGGTGGCGATTGTTTTTCGGGTTGTGGCTTGACAGAATCCCGATATGTGTCAATCTCTGACGATTGCAGTCAAGTTACATTTTCTCGAACCTTATCAACTGAAGAAACGGAATTGACAAACTTTGCATTGTATCCAAATCCGACTTCGGATATTTTAAATATTCAAGGAATTGAGAACATTCAACAACTCGAAATTTATTCTGTATTAGGAAGCAAAATTCAAATTCCACTTGATGCTTCTTCAAATACACTCAATGTAAGTTCGCTTAAAAATGGCGTGTATTTTTTGAAAGTAACGGACGATCAAAATCGTTCTGCAATTCGGAAATTCATCAAAAAATAATACTTTTAAAACAGCTATAAAAACAAAAATCCTGCTCAACACGAGCAGGATTTTTTGTGAACTATATAACTTTTTAACTTATTCCTTTTGACCAGGAATTTTAAGTTTAGTTTTATCAAGAGTATTCCCTCCTTTTATTAAGTCAAGACGTTTTGAATCTGTTATACTAGCTACTGTAATCTTTTTTAAACTTAATTTCCTTTGTTTTTTCATAATATGTATTTCTAAATTATTTGTTGTAAAACTATACTAAAATTTTTAGTAAACACAAAAAACCTATACACTCATACCGACAATTTGCAAATTGTCGGTATTTTTATTGAATATTCTCTATCTTTTCTAATTGTTTAATAAAATATGATGGCTTAATTCCAGTTATTTCATTAAAAACCCTTGAAAAATGATCTACATTATTAAATCCAACTTCATAGGCAATACTTTTTACCGAATACTTTCTGAAAATATTGTTACTTTGGAGTTGTTCAACAACATAGTTTATTCGCAACTCTTTTAAATAATTGCTAAAATTTTTCCCTCTGTATGCACCAATTATTTTAGAAAGATAAGTGGTGTTCGTATTGAATTGTTTTGCGAGACTAGCTACTGTAATATTATTATTTAAAAATGTTTTATCATTTTCAAAAATCACTAATTGGTCTAAAATAGAATCTATTATTTCTTGATTGATCCCTAATTCTTTAGCATCTTCATTTGTTTCTATTTTTAAGACAGGCTCTTTTTTGTGCTGTTCTGTTTTGTCAATTATGTTAAGGAATTTTTGCTTATATTTTTTCTGAAGTCTAATGTAATAAATAAGAAAAATCCCAATTAACAAAGCCAAGCTACTGGAAATAATAAATCCTATATATGAACTTTGATTTTTTTCACGTAGAAATGCTATTAATTCTTGTTTTTCTTTTACTAAAAGAGGAGTATCATATTTTTTTGTAATCTTAGAACTTAAATGATTGTTCTGTTTATCTAAAATACTATCTATGCCTAGCAACTTTTCTAGATAGAATAGTTGTTTGTCTTTGTCTTTCTTTTTTTTATAAAAATCGATAACAAATTCATAAATATCTCTTAATTCAGGGAATATATCTTTATCTAAGGTGTAGATACTATCAGCTTTCATGAATTGTTCCAATGCTTGATCATATTGTTTTAAATTTTCATAACATTTTCCTTTATAGTATATGTTAATTGCTAAACTGTAATTTTCTAAAAATGGAGTAGTCTTATTCAAACTATCTAAAGCAGTTTTGAATTTTTTATTATAGTATGCACTATATCCTGATGCCGCTACAAAATCATAGTAAAGAGATGAATCTTTTAATTTAAGACTTTCGGTAATGCCGTTTTCTATATATAAATTGGCTGAATCTAATTTTTTCGACCTTAAAAAGTTAGTGTAAATATTAAAAATCGATAACAAATATTCTTTTGTATATTTTTTCCTATAATTGGGCAATGCTTTAATATAATTATAATGTTCTTTAAATATTTTTAAGCTTTCATCATAATCTCCAACTCTATTTTTTAAAGTCCCAATTGCTTGCCTTATTGTTAATTGTTGTGTTGTTTGGCTATTCTTTATAGCATAAGGTAATGCTGCTAAGTAATTATCTAATGCGTCGTCGTATAAACCAATGCTGTATTGATAATATCCTTTTAATATATAACTTTCGGAAGGATAATTTCTATATATCTTATTCTTGGTTATATGTATAGCTGAATCTGCATAAATAATAGCCACTTTGGGTTTAACTATAAATGTAAATAATTTATAGCCGATAGCCATTTGTAGAGTATCTTTTATAGATTTTGCTTTATTAATATAAGTATCGGCATATACTTTTGCTAAGTCAATATTTTCATTGTTAACTTCTTTGTAAAATTTTTTTCTAGTTTCATCAAAGGAGAAAGTCTTTAATGAGTCGGGAATTTCATTTTGTGCTATACAAATAGGCACAACAAAGAGTAATAAAAAAAACAGATAATAAGAATTAATCACAATAGCTCAATTATTAATGTACACTGTAAATGTACTATTTTCTTCTTCATTTAATAGAATGGATTAAAATACCCTATAATTTATATATAACACCCTTTAATTTCTAAATAGTAGGTATAACTATTTGGAATTAAAGATTTGATGAACCTACATTTACCACATCAAAAAAATCTGACCACTAAAATAGCAGTTTTAATTTTAACAAGCGAAATCTTAATATAAAAATTGCTGCTCACTACAAAACTCAGATTTGTAAAACAACGTATAATTCTTAATAAAAAAAAAGGATGGCACTAGAAAATTTAATCAGTATTGAGTTTACCACCGAAGAACTCACCGCACTCGACACACACTTACAAGGCATACAACAAGTACTCGCCGGAAAAACAATCAACCTAACGCCCGACCAACGCCAACAATACGGACGTATTGCCAACCAAAACAA
>CAYGPQ010000096.1:0-6240 GCA_964351775.1 uncultured Kordia sp.
TTATTATACAGTTACATGTTTACGCATCCAGGAGCGAATTTACTCTTTCAAGGTTGTGAATTTGGACAAAGTGGTGAATGGAATTTTGAACAAAGCTTAGATTGGCATTTGCTCGAACATGAGGTGCACAAAGGCGTTCAGAATTTAATTAAAGATTTAAACAAACTTTACAAAAAAGAAGCGGCATTGCATGAAAAGCAATTCTCAGCCGATGGTTTTGAGTGGATTGATTACAACGATGCTGAAAACTCAGTCTTAGTCTACATTAGAAAAGGAAAAAAACCTGAAAACGATTTGATTATTGCCTGCAACATGACACCAATTCCACGTGAAAGTTATCGTATTGGATTGCCAACCGCAGGAACATTAAAAGAAGTTTTTAATAGTGATCTTAGAAAATACAACGGAACGGACGATTTTAAAAATAAAACGATTACATCGGAAGCGAAAGAATGGCAATTCCGAAATCATTCTGCAAAAATTATGATTCCGCCTTTGGGAATGGTGGTGTTGAAGTATAAGTAGTGAGTTATTAGTATTGAGGTTTTTAGAGAAAAGAGAAAAAAGAGCCAAGAATATAGAGTCAAGACGATTAGATTGTTAGATTTTTTGAAGCGTCATTGCAAAAGTTTTTGAAAAACTTGTGCCTATCTGTTTGTTGTTTTTACAGTTTACTTTGATGAATTCAGCCAAACTACTGAGAAATCAATTGTAATTTTTAGAGTTTAGAGTTTCTTGGGAAAAAAAAGCGAACCGAAGTTCGCTTGCTGAAATAATGATGCTTTTAGTAATTATCTTCTAGTAAATAATCAACAGCTTGTTGTACAGTAACTCCAATTGTATATATGTAATACGTACATGCGCCAAGAGTAACCATACTTCCTGCATTAACTTTTGAAGTTTCAAATGTTGAAATTGTTTTTTTGTTCAAGTCAAATGATTTTAAATTTCTTTTTTTCATGATTTTTAAATTTATGATTAATAAAATAGTACCATAAATCAAGAAAAAAATTAGTATATAAAACTGTAAAAAAGTCTGTAAAAAAGTCTGTGAAAAAGTCTTCAAAAACATGAAAATCGTAAAATGAACAGTATAACTTCAAATTATGCGTTTAGTTTTAAATCTTAAACTTTGAACTTTGAACCTGACAAAATCATCAATCTACACCTAAAAAACGTCTATCTTCTCTCTAAAATTAAAAATTATAACCTACTATAACGTTATCGTTAATAAGTCAAGGTTTTAAAGCTTTCAAATCTCTAATCTTTTCCGTTTTTTTACATATCCAACTAAACAGTACTACATGATTGTAAATACAGAATTAGAACAAAAAGGAAATTTATTTCCAACCAAAATACTACACTTCAAAAAAGATGTAGACACTTTTTATTTTACCTCAGAAAACGACGTTGTTTTACAACTACGAATTCTGCGGGATAGTGTATTGCGTTTTCGCTACACCACCACTGGAACATTTGAAAATGATTTCTCCTATGCCATCACAAAATATGCAAGTACAGGGTACAATCACTTAGAAATTTCTGAAGATGATGAAAAATACATCATCACAACGTCAAAACTAATTTGTCACATCGCGAAAGAAAACATGCGTATTTCACTATATGATGCACTAGATAATACGTTGATTAATGAAGATGAACTTGGTTTCCATTGGGAAGAAAGTTACGAGTTTGGTGGAAACGTCGTAAAAATGAGCAAAACGGTCAACGAACGTGAAAGCTATTTCGGATTAGGCGATAAACCCGATCATTTAAACCTCAAAGGAAAGCGTTTTCAAAACTGGGTAACAGATTCGTATGCGTACGGAAAATCAACAGATCCAATCTACAAAGCCATTCCGTTTTACACAGGATTGCATCACAACAAAGCCTACGGAATCTTTTTTGACAATACATTTAGAAGTTATTTTGACTTTGCAAACGAACGCAGAAACGTAACCAGTTTTTGGGCGCAAGGTGGCGAAATGAATTACTATTTCATCTACGGGCCAGAAATGCAAGTAGTCGTAGAAAATTATACCGACTTAACCGGAAAACCACATCAATTGCCACCATTATGGGCATTAGGTTTTCATCAATGTAAATGGAGTTACTATCCAGAAAGCAATGTAAAAGAAATTACACAAAAATTTAGAGACTTAAAAATCCCGTGTGATGCTATTTACTTAGATATTGATTATATGGATGGATTCCGTTGTTTTACATGGAATAAAGAACATTTCCCAGATCCGAAACGCATGGTGAAAGAATTGGGAGATGATGGTTTTAAAGTGGTTGCAATCATTGATCCAGGAATTAAAATAGATAAAGACTATAGTGTTTTTAAAGAAGCATTAGACAAAGATTATTTCTGTAAACGTGCCGACGGACCTTATATGAAAGGAAAAGTATGGCCTGGGGAATGTTACTTCCCAGATTTCACAAAACCAGAAGTACGTGATTGGTGGTCAGGATTGTTCAAAGAACTCATTGAAGATGTTGGAATCAAAGGTGTTTGGAACGACATGAACGAACCTGCTGTAATGGAAGTGCCCAACAAAACATTCCCAGATGATGTACGACATGATTATGATGGAAATCCTTGTAGTCACAGAAAAGCACACAATGTATACGGAATGCAAATGGCGCGCGCTACGTACCAAGGTTTAAAGAAATTTAACTATCCAAAACGTCCGTTTGTCATCACACGTGCGGCGTACTCAGGAACACAACGTTATACTTCCACTTGGACAGGTGATAATGTGGCTACTTGGGAACATTTATGGATTGCAAACGTCCAGGCGCAACGCATGGCAATGTCAGGTTTCTCGTTTGTAGGAAGTGATATTGGAGGTTTTGCAGAACAACCACAAGGCGAGTTATTTACACGTTGGATTCAGCTCGGAATCTTTCATCCGTTTTGTAGAGTGCATTCTTCGGGCGATCATGGCGATCAAGAACCGTGGGCTTTTGATGAAGATGTAACCGATGTGGTGCGAAAATTTATCGAATTGCGTTATCAATTATTACCATATTTATATACTGCTTTTTGGAATTTGGTCGATCATGGAACGCCATTATTAAAATCATTAGTAATGTTCGATCAAGAAGATCATCAAACGCATTACCGAACAGATGAATTTATTTTTGGTGATAAAATATTGGTTTGCCCAATTCAAGAACCCAATGCCAAAGGTCGTAGAATGTATATTCCACATGGGAAATGGTATAATTACTGGACCGATGAATTGGTAGAAGGTGGAAAAGAAAAATGGGTGGATGCAGAAATTGATAGCATGCCGCTATTTGTACTAGAAGGAGCTGTGATTCCGAAATTTCCTGTACAACAATATGTGGATGAAAAGAAAATTGATGAGGTTACATTAGATATTTATTATAAAGAAGGAAAAGAACGTTCGCAATTATTTGATGATGCACATGACGGTTACGATTACACAAAAGGTCGTTACAGCTTGAGAACTTTTAAACTGACAGGAAAGCCCAACGAATTAATTTTGCAACAGCATAAAGAAGGAAAGTATATTACGACGTACAATAACTTCAAGTTGAAAATTCATGGATTGCCTTTTGAAGTCAAAGAAGTTCAGTTAGATAATGTAATTGTTCCTTTATCAGAATTAATCACAGACGAAAATGGTTTAATGATTGTAGATAAGGACTTCTCTGAAATACATATTATTGGCTAATTCTGAATTCATAATTCATAATTTAGAATTGGTAAAAAAAGAGTCAAGACCTTGTTTTGGCTCTTTTTTTGTTTCGCTGTACTCAATTCAAAGATTCAATATTCAAAAATTCAAGGTTTTGGCTTTTTTATTTCGCTTAGCGCGATTTGAACAACGAATAATAAATTCTGAATTATGATTTTTGACAACCGACAACCGACAACCACAATTATAAATGTTAAATGCTAAATTATAAATGTAAAAGTTTAAATTTCAACATATTAACATATCAGCTACATTGAGCGAAGTCGAAATGAACATACCAACAACTGATAACTGACAACCGACAACTGCTAACTTAAGAATCACTCAACAAAAAACCTTCAATCTTCAAAATCACATCCTTTTTACCAAGAATTCTTCGATGCCCAAAATGTTTTGTAATATAAATACTTCCGTTAGAAAGTTCATTATGAATCGCATGCGCGCAACTTACTGGAACGTCACCGTCGTGTTCATCATGAACAACCAAGGTTGGAATGTGTACTTCTTTAGCCGCACTATGTGCTGAGGCATAATCAATATTACGTCCAAATTGTTTATCAAGCATTGCTTTCATTTTTCTGGCAACAGTATCTTTCAGCGTAAGCGTTTGTGTAAAATGTAGAATAATATCTGTAATGATATCTGCTGCGCCAATAGTGACCAATTTTTTAGTTTGAAAACCTTCACGAACTGCATTTAACAATGCCATTCCGCCCAAACTATGTCCAATAGCAAACTCAAATGGACCAAATTTATTTCCAATTTCATGAATAGAAGCTATAAATTCAGGCATTGAAGTTTTTGAACCTGAAGCTTTTCCGTGTGCAGGCGCATCAAAACTGATGATTTCATAACCTAATTTCAAAAAATGATCGGCAATTTTTACCAATTGTGTTCCGCGTCCGCTCCAACCATGCGCTAACAATATCTTTTTGTCACTTTTTCCATAGCGATATACCACAATCGTTTTTAAAATTTCAGGAATAAACAAAGATGTTTGTTCCGATTGTTCATCCATGTGAAATTCACGCTTTGGCATTGTATGCTTTAACGGTGTTATAAACAATTGCACTCCATATTTTGCGGCGGCAGTAATGGAAATTGATTGTAAAAAACGACCTGTGTATAAAATCACTTTTGGGACTTGTACAGAAGGTTCAGGCTTTGAATTTGATGCAGTTTGACTCATTTTTTGGTAAGATATCTAAGATTGTTCAAAATTGAGATAAATATTTGAGCTTCGGAAATACATTTTATAGTTTTATGTTACTAATTTAATAATTGCTAATTTTGTAAAAGCCAATTATTACATAGATATATACAATAAAGACTTTAAAAAACAGAAAGAACATGAAGAAAGTAATCGCATTATCAATTTTTATATTTGCACTGTCATGTGCAACGAATCCATTCACAGGAAAAAAAACATTAGCATTTGTATCAAACGATAAATTATTCCCAACTGCTTTTGCACAATATGATCAGTTTTTAACTGAAAATAAAGTAGAAACAGGCACTTCCAGAGCAAACATGATTAAGCGTGTAGGAGAGCGCATTGCCGTAGCTGCTGAGCGTTGGTTGGATGCCAACGGACAACAAGGTTATTTAAAAGATTATAAATGGGAATACAATTTGGTCGATGATCCAGCTGTAAATGCTTGGTGTATGCCAGGTGGGAAAATTGTTTTTTACACAGGAATTTTAGAGGTTGCTCAAAATGAAACGGCGATCGCAGCCATTATGGGACATGAAGTAGCACACGCACTAGCAAACCATGGACAACAACGTATGAGCGCAGGATATATTCAGCAAGGACTAGCTTTGGGTGGAAATATTTTGATAAAAGATGACAAATCGCGCCAAGCGTTCAATCAGTATTATGGAGTTGGCTCTAATGTGTTAGGAATGTTGCCATTTAGTAGAGCGCATGAAAATGAATCGGATAAGATAGGAATCTATTTAATGGCAATTGCCGCATACAATCCTGATGAAGCTGCCGAATTATGGAAACGTATGGGCGCAAAAAGTAATGGACAAGCACCACCAGAATTTTTAAGCACGCATCCATCAAGTGAAACACGTGTTAAAAACCTGCAAGCAGAAG
The DNA here is from genome assembly GCA_964351775.1 of uncultured Kordia sp. Lineage (GTDB taxonomy): Bacteria > Bacteroidota > Bacteroidia > Flavobacteriales > Flavobacteriaceae > Kordia. Next base: position 5,836 of record CAYGPQ010000096.1, read on the forward strand.
CCGCTCGTGCGAAAGAAGAAGCAAAGAAATTTGGGATAACTTCCTTTCGTCCATTAGGAAAATTTTAAACGTAAGACATTCAAAAATAATCTGTATTTTAGAAGCTGCTCATTTTGGGCAGCTTTTTTTAGTGAAACTCAATTTTGAGAAGCCTGTAAAGGCGCACTCAACATTGTAAGTTGAACTAATCCCGCTGAAAAGCGGGATCTAATAATATACCATGATGCCTAGGGAAGTGTTCCTTTTAGTGTCTGGTTAATTTTTTTATTTTAATAACGATATGGGAAAAACAACTGGATTGCAAAAAGGAGATAAAAAATTAATCAACGCTTGGGCATTTTACGATTGGGCAAACTCTGTCTATTCACTCGTCATTAGTACAGCGGTGTTCCCGATTTATTATGC
>CAYGPQ010000096.1:6340-17245 GCA_964351775.1 uncultured Kordia sp.
TTATACAATTACACCATTGCATTTTTTATGTTGATTGTCGCTTTTATGTCACCGATACTTTCGGGAATTGCCGATTACACAGGAAACAAACTCAAATTTTTAAAATTCTTTTGTTTACTAGGTTCCATATCTATTATGGGATTGTTCTTCTTTCAAGATGAAGCTAGTTTATGGATTGGACTTTTATTAACGGTCACTTCCGGAATTGGTTTTTGGGGAAGTATTGTATTTTACAACGCATATTTACCCGAAGTAGCCTTTCCTGAACAACAAGATGCAGCAAGTGCCAAAGGATTTATTATGGGCTATATAGGTTCTATACTATTACTGATTTCTTGTTTGGTAATTATCATGAAGCCAAACTTAGTTGGTTTGGAAGAAGGAACCTTACCAACGCGAATCTCTTTCCTCGTTGTCGGGCTTTGGTGGTTAGGTTTTGCACAAATTACCTATAGTAGATTGCCTAAAAATGAAAACATTCGGAAGCCCCAAAAAGGCTATTTAACAAGCGGTTTTAAAGAATTGGGTAAGGTTTGGAAAGAATTGGTGAACTATCCGCAATTGCGTACGTTTTTAATCTCGTTTTTCTTTTTTAGTGTGGGCGTGCAAACCATTATTTATATGGCTGGAATTTTTGGAAGTACGGAATTAGGGTTGCCAACCACAAATTTAATTGGTGCTATATTATTAGTACAATTTGTCGCGATTTTTGGCGCCTATATTTTCTCGAATGTTTCTAAAAAGCATGGGAATCTAACGGCTTTAAAAATTACCATTGTGATTTGGGGAATTGTTTGTTTTGTAGCGTTTTCACTTGATAAAACTCAGGAAAATATTGAGCTGTATTTTTACGCCTTAGGCGGATTGATTGGTTTGGTGCTTGGCGCGATTCAATCCTTATCACGATCAACCTATTCTAAATTATTGCCAGAAACAGAAGATACAGCCACGTATTTTAGCTTTTATGATGTCACTGAAAAAGTCGCTATTGTCTTAGGAATGCTTGTTTTTGGATTGCTAAATTCTATCACAGGTTCGATGCAATGGTCGGTATTATTCCTAGCCGTTTTCTTCTTGATTTCGTTTGTGGTATTAAGTTTTGTTAAGAAAACGAAATATGTACAGTAATGATTTAAAAAAATAGTAAGCTATGAAAAAACCACTCAAATCGAGTGGTTTTTTCATGTTCAAAAATTGGTTGATGAATTTTATTTGGAATTAGTTCATAGAAATACTTCCAGAACCAGCTACTTTGGTATCTTCTTTTGAAGGTCTTCCTTTATATGTAATATCGCCTGAACCTGCTACTCGTGCTCTTAAATTGTCTTCTACGTATACTCTGATGTCACCAGAACCAGCCAAACTTACATCAGCACTTTTAGCTTTCAATTTATAGGCGTGAATATCTCCTGAACCTGCTAATTTGATTTCAGCTGAATCTGCTGTTCCAGTCGCAGTCATATCTCCCGAACCAGAAACGGCCATAGTTAAATCGTCTACATCTACATCCATAATAACATCACCTGAGCCAGACAAAGCCATTTTAAATCTGTCTGTCTTAACAGTGGCATTTTTTGTATATACATCTCCCGAACCTGATAATGCCACGGAACTAATGTCTTTGAAAGGAACTGTAATAACTAGTTTTTTTCCATTGCTTACGCGTAAATTATATCCTTTTTTAACTTTAATTTTTAGTTTGTCGTCACTTACTTCTGTTTCAACATATTCTAATAAGTTTGATTCGCCTTCTAATGTAATTTTCCCTTCGGTTCCGTTGACCAATTCTACATCAAAAAAACCTGAAACGCTTACTGCGTCATAATCAGAAGTTGTTCGTGTGATGGTCGTAACGTTTCCGTTTCCTTTAATTTTTTTTCCTTTTCCCCATTGTGCATGTGAAATGGTCGTTGCTAAAAATAATGCGATGATGAATACTGTTGTTTTTTTCATGATTTTAATTTTTAATATGATTGTTTTATTGATGATGTTTGTACTTATAATTTTTCGAATCGGACACTTCCATATTCTGAATTGATACTGATGTTATTTCCACTTGTTGAATCTCCGTAATATCCTTTGTAATAATGATTTTTAGATTCGACACGTTTTTTATTCATTACGAAATCGTCGTCGCCTTTCAAACTTGCATATTCCAAGTTGAATTCAAAATTGAAAGAGTAGTTTTTGTTATAGCCTATTTTAATACCAGCATATTCAGACTCAATTCGGATGTTTCCTGCGTCATCTGTCATTTCTCCAATTTTAATAGAACCATAATCTGCTTTTATATCTACATTTCCAGAAATACCACCTAAACGTAAGGATAAATACTCGCCAGTACCTTTTACATTATCCGCTTGTTCAATTTGTACACTGTCATAATCACAATTGTACTCAATGTTATCAATCGTTCCAAAACTTGATTTTGTATAATCGGCATTTAGCATAATATCGCCAGCTTTATTTATCATAAACGATGAATAATCAGCATTGATTCTTCCACTTTTCATATACGCAACTGTTACACCATTTGTGTAATCAAAGTTTAATGAGTTGTTGTCCGCTAACAATTCTCCAATTTCCATGCGTCCGTAATCACAATTCAGCGAAACTTTATTTTCAACTTTATTCAAGAAAATGTCGCCGTAATCATTAGAAATATTCAATTCGTTTCCTTTTGGGAATTTAATTGTATAATTGACTGTTACATTCACTTTATTGCGCTTATTCCATTTCCACATAGATTTTGAATTCTTGCTAAATTGAGTGGAAGCGTTCACCATCGTTTGTGAATTACTAAAATCGACATCAATTTGTTCCAAGCGTTCAGTAACTTTATCTTCGGAATCTCCATTGGTTTTTATGACAACTTCAATAGCCACAGTGTTTTTATCCCAAGCGGTCATGTGGACAGTTCCATAACTGTTAGAAATTTTTAGCAATGCATCCGCATTTACTGAAAACTCTTTCGTAATGGTTTTCTCTTTGGTATACTTTCCTTTTCCGTTCGTAGCAAATGCAATAACAGGAAGTAAAAAGGCTATTAGGGTAAACTTATATAATAGTGTGTTCATTTTTGAATAATTTAATTTCATCTATTTGGGTTAATACGCTTTCTAATAAGTTAATGCGAAGTTGAAAATTTGTAATCATCGCATGTAAAATACGTTTATCGTCTCCACGTTCAATGAGTTGGTTTTTTAAGTTCGTGTAATCGTTTTCTAATCGTTTCAATTGTACCAAAGCATCTTGAATGATTTCCTTTGTATCTTCATCTTCGGCTGCTTTTACTTTTTCGAGTTCTGTTTCAATTAAAGAAGCAAAGTACAGTTGTGATTTTTCTACTTCTGGCGAAAATGTAACTTGTTGGTTTTCCTCTGAGGTTCCAATAATAGAACCAATAAAAATTCCCAAGCTCAATAACAAAATACATGCTGCCGCAATTTGCTTCCACCAAGTAAACAAAATCACAGGTTTAGTGGTGTCTTTCGTTTCTTGATGTTGTTGTTTTAATTTTGATAAAAAACGATGTCCATGACCTATTTCTGGTGTTTCCACATCGAAATCATCTTTCAATCGTTCAAACAAATTACTAATGTTGTCTTTCTCTTTCATACGTATACTTCAAGTTTTCTTCTCAAACTGTCTTTAGCGCGAGAAATCATCGTTCTACAATTGGCATAACTAATATCCAAAATGGTGCAAATTTCTTCATAATCGAACCCTTCAATTAAATGTAAGGTCAAAGAAACTCTGTAATTGTCCTTCAGTGTTTTTAAAGTTTGCAATACTTTTTGAGCCTGTAAGCTTGTAAACTCCTCATCCGAAGCAATTCCATTATCATCTTCGACCTTATGTAATAAAGTGTCAATCGGAACTTCTTCTTTTCGTTGTTGCTTTTTATACAGATAAATACTTTTATTCACTACAATTTTTTTTAACCATGCGCCAAATGAAACTTCTTCACTAAAAGAATCCAATTTCAAAAATGCGTTCAAAAACGATTCTTGCATGGCATCTTCAGCTTCTGCGCTATCTTTTAAAATTCGAAATGCAGTATTATACATCGCTTTGTAATAGCGATTGTAAATCTCCATTTGCGCAGATTGATTTCCTTCTTTGCACAACGTAATGAGTTGTTCGGTATGTAACTTTTGGTGGCTCAAAAAGTTTAGTTTATTGTAAAGATTACAGAAAAATTAAAATGTTACACTTGTGACTAAAATTATTTAATATTTCTTGATTTTTAGTTGATTTAATCGAAAAGCTTGGCATAACAATTGTTTTCAAGTAGTGCACAAGACCAATAAATTCAACTATTTTTACTGATTTATAGGTTTTTACACCTAAAAAATAAAAAGAAATATACATACATCGTTCTGTTTTTATGACAGAATGACTTAGGAATAAAAATATGAGCGAAACAAAGTTTTTAAATATGGACAGTTTGTCATTCCAATCTATTGATGAAGATGCGGAATTAATTCCCTTAATGACGCCTGAAGATGAAGAAGAAATTAATAGAGAAGAATTGCCAAAAACATTACCCATTCTTCCACTGAGAAATACCGTCCTATTTCCAGGTGTGGTGATTCCAATTACTGCTGGAAGAGACAAATCCATTCAATTGATTAAAGATGCCAATAATGGTGGAAAAGTAATAGGAGTCGTTTCTCAAAAAGATGAAAATGTTGAAAATCCTTCTTTAGAAGACATTAATACCTTAGGTACGGTTGCCCGAATTTTACGCGTGTTGCAAATGCCCGATGGAAATACTACCATCATCATTCAAGGTAAAAAACGCTTTGAAGTTGATGCGATGTTGCAGGAAAATCCATATATGGAAGCTACCGTAAAAGAAGTGCCAGAAACGCGTCCTAACACTTTAGACGATGAGTTTACAGCCATTTTAGATTCTATCAAAGAACTGGCATTGCAAATCATAAAAGAAAGTCCAAACATTCCGTCGGAAGCTTCTTTTGCCATCAAAAACATTGAAAGTTCTTCGTTTTTAATCAACTTCATATCGTCGAATATGAACTTACCTGTAAAGGAAAAACAAGCATTATTAGCCATTACCGATTTAAAACAACGTGCATTGGCGACGTTGAAATATATGAATTTGGAAATGCAAAAATTAGAGTTGAAGAATGATATTCAATCGAAAGTTCGCAACGACCTAGATCAGCAACAGCGCGAATATTTCTTGCATCAACAAATGAAAACCATCCAAGAAGAATTGGGAGGTGGCATTTCGTATGAAGCAGAAGTAGAAGAAATGCGTGCCAAAGGAAAAGAAAAAAAGTGGGATGCAAAAGTTAAGAAGCACTTTGAAAAAGAATTGGCAAAAATGCAACGCATGAATCCACAAGTTGCTGAATATTCTATTCAACGAAATTACTTGGAATTATTTTTAGAGTTACCTTGGAATGAATTCAGCAAGGATAAATTCAATCTAAAAAAAGCAAGTGCTATTTTAGATCGTGATCACGCAGGATTGGAAGATGTGAAGAAACGAATTATTGAATACTTAGCGGTTTTGAAACTTCGGAACGATATGAAATCGCCAATTTTGTGTTTATATGGTCCTCCAGGTGTTGGAAAAACATCGTTAGGAAAATCGATCGCAGAAGCATTAGGAAGAGAATATGTGCGTATTTCATTGGGTGGGTTGCGTGATGAAGCAGAAATTCGCGGACATCGTAAAACCTACATTGGTGCCATGCCAGGACGAATTATTCAAAGTCTTAAAAAAGCAGGAACGTCAAATCCTGTATTTGTATTAGATGAAATTGATAAACTATCAAGCAGTCATAATGGCGATCCGTCTTCGGCAATGTTAGAAGTATTGGACCCAGAACAAAACATGGAATTTTACGATAATTTCCTCGAAATGGGCTACGATTTGTCTAAAGTGATGTTTATCGCAACCGCAAATAGTTTAAGCACCATTCAGCCCGCATTGCGCGATCGTATGGAAATTATCAATGTGACAGGTTATACCACCGAAGAAAAAATTGAAATTGGAAGCAGACATTTGTTAAACAAACAATTAAAAGAGCATGGGCTTACCGATAAAGATTTAAAAATAGGGAAGAAGCAACTTGAAAAAATTGTAGAAGGCTACACTCGCGAAAGTGGTGTGCGTGGATTGGAAAAGCAATTGGCTAAAATGGTACGTTACGCAGCAAAATCCATTGCAATGGATGAAACCTACGAAAAGAAAGTAACCAATGCCATCATAGAAGATGTATTAGGTCCAGCACGTATGGAACGTAACAAATACGAAAATAATGATGTTGCAGGAGTGGTGACAGGATTGGCTTGGACAAGTGTTGGCGGCGATATTTTATTTATAGAATCTATCTTGTCAAAAGGAAAAGGAAACCTAACCATCACAGGAAATTTAGGAAAAGTGATGAAAGAATCTGCGACGATTGCCATGGAATATATGAAGTCTAATGCAGATCTTTTAGGACTTGATGCAGAAGTATTTTCAAAATATAACGTACATATTCACGTGCCAGAAGGAGCTACACCTAAAGATGGACCAAGTGCCGGAATTACGATGTTGACTTCCTTGGTTTCTTTATTCACACAGAAAAAAGTGAAAAAAGATATTGCCATGACAGGCGAAATCACATTGCGTGGAAAAGTATTGCCTGTTGGCGGAATTAAAGAGAAAATATTAGCTGCCAAGCGCGCAGGAATCAAAGAAATTGTGCTGTGTGAGGAAAATAAGCGTGATATTTTAGAAATTAAACAATCGTACTTAAAAGGATTGACATTCCATTATGTTTCTGAAATGAGCGAGGTTATCAAGCATGCTATTACTGATGAAAGTGTAAAGAGTCACAAAGTATTATAATTATATATTTTTAGAAGATTTGGAGTTTTTCATACACTAAAAAACTCCAAATCTTTTTTATAAGTATCTTCTATGCTTGACATATCAAGTGTATTCAAATAGTCGATAATTTCCAACGCATCCATTTTAGAAATACTTTCATCATACATACTTGGAATGAGTTCCATCATTTTGTTTTGAATGTGCGAAATTATCAAAATCATATCTTCACAATATACCGACGGATTGTTGAATCCGTTTTCTTTTTTATGACGATGTACCAAACGTCCACCTTTGCAAATATCCATCACAGGACATTCTAAACATTTTTTACATAGTTTTTCGGTGCTGTCTTCAAAATATAATTTTCCAAGTGGAAGTTTTACTATTTCTTTAAAATCGTGTGTGCCAATATTCATGTGTGTTTTGGTAAAGCCTTCACCACAACCTTTAAGTGAATCAATAGCTTCAATATCACCATTGGTTTCAATGACAAGTGCATGCGCTTCATGACGGGCAACTTTATTGGAGCCTAAAATAGCATTGGTTAACCCATTAAAAAACGGAATTATAGGTCTTTTTGCGTCATTAATCCACAAATCATATAATGCTATCAGCCATGTTCCAATTGCTTTTGGTTCGTATGGAAAACTGTCATGTGTATAATCTGGTAACAGGAAATTTACATAATCAGAAGAAATATCCGTAAGATGTTTATAAGTAATCGCGGCAGTTTCGTCAATATTCATTACGCTAATTACCGAGACAAAACCTAGTTTGCGTTTGAGAAGTTTTAATCCTTTCATGACATCATCGTAGCTCCCATTTTCCTTATGATCTAGGCGATACATATCGTGTGCTTTTTTTGTTCCGTCTAAACTGACACCAGGGAAAATTTTATGTTCTTTTAGAATTTTCGCCCAAGCATCATCAATCAATACGCCATTGGTTTGTATGTTATATTCGAATGTAGTATTTGGAAACTGCTCTTTTAAAATTTCTGCCTGCGAGATAAATTTCCCAAAAAACGACTTGTCAATCAGTAAAGGTTCGCCACCATGAAATGTAAACGTAAATACTTCCTGCGGATATGCTTGTAAATAATTCGAAACACGTTCAATAATGTTAGGAATCATGCTTTCTTTCATGAATTTTGGTTGATTTCTATATGTAGAATCCCCCAAATTATACATAAAACAATAAGAACAATTCAGATTACATCTACTGGCTACTTTTAAAACTAATCGATTGAAGTGCATAAAAATTTATTTAATAAGAATTTAAAAAAAAACAGCTGCTCAACGTTGTTAAACTAAACAATATGTTGAATATTGTAAATGGTTGAGCAACTGATGTATAATGCTAAACTAGGATTATCCTAATCTTAATGGAGCTGGTTCAGCTGGTAATGGTGGGTACGTTCCATCCTCAAGGCAACGTTGTACACCTTCATGCCAGTAAAATCCATCTGGACATCTTGGTCCACCACCGCCAGTTGGGTAGTGAATATCAACAGGAACATCTTTTAATCCTCCAAATATTTGATTCAAATCTTTAACTTGCTTTTCTGATAAAGCATCGACTGTTTTGTGTAAAAAAAACTTTTTTTTCATAATAGTTTGATTGTGTTTAAATCCTTACTCTAATTTTTAAAATGGCTTTTTAGGTGCCTCCATTTTTGAATTAATTCTTTATCAATATAAGTTGGTTTTACCTTTGAAAACAAGGAAACTTTGAGCGATTTTATAAAACAGCATCAATAGTAAAACGCTTTAAGCACTATATATGCAACGGTTTGATAATAAAAAGTGTATTTTACGCCGGGAAAAATTATTGAATAAGATTTTCTTAAAAAAATAAAAAAAACGTGTAAAATATTTATCATATCTAAACGTTTTGAATAAAGATTTTAGTTACTTTGTACACATGCAGAAAAAGAACCTCTATTACTTTTTTTTGTTTATAACTACGCTTGCTTCCGCCCAAATTGGTGGAAAATATACGTATCAGTTTTTAAACTTAATTTCATCACCTAGGCAAGCTGCTCTTGGAGGAAAAGTAATTACCAACTACGATAAAGATGTCAATCAGGCATTATTCAATCCTGCGAGTATTAACTATACAATGGACAATCAGCTTTCATTGAATTATGTGAACTACTTGGGCGATGTAAACTATGGTTCTGCAGCGTATGCCTATATGTGGGACAGAAGAGCGCAAACTTTTCACGCTGGTGTTACGTATGTAAGTTACGGACAGTTTGATGGATATGATGAACTAGGAAACGAAACAGGAAGCTTCACCGGAAACGAAATTGCCTTGTCATTAGGATATGCGTATAATATTCCTTGGACAGACATTCATGTGGGCGCCAATGCAAAATTTATCAATTCTAAATTAGAACAATACAATTCTTTTGGGGGTGCACTTGATGTAGGAATCATGTATGTTAATAAAGAATTAGAATTGAATATTGCGGTAGCTGCTAGAAACATAGGTGTACAATTTACAACCTACGCAGGTGTGCAAGAACAATTACCTTTTGAATTGATCTTCGGAATCTCTCAAAAACTAGAACATGTTCCTATACGTTGGCACCTAACGCTCGAAAACTTACAACAATGGAATATTGCGTTTGCAAATCCTGCACGTGCCGAACAATCTATTGAAGGTGGCGTGAATGAAGAAAAAGTTACCTTTCTAAAAAACGTAATCAGACATACAATTTTGGGAATGGAATTATTTCCAGACAAAGGGTTCAATATTCGTTTGGGGTATAACTTCCGTAGAGGTGAAGAGTTAAAAATTGTAGATCAGCGTAATTTCTCAGGAATTACCGCAGGATTCGGACTTAAAATCAATAAACTAAAGTTTGATTATACCTATGCGCGTTATACTGTAGCTGCCAATACCAGTTTATTTGGAGTTACTATTAACTTGCAATAAACGCGTTTGCATACTAGGAATTAACAATGTACGAAGTCATGAAAAAAATTACCATAGCTATTGATGGCTTTTCCTCTACTGGAAAAAGTACAATTGCCAAACAACTTGCCAAAGAATTAGCCTATATATATGTAGATACAGGCGCGATGTATCGTGCAGTTACCTTATTTGCACTTCGCAAAGGATATATTGATGCGGAAAATTTTAATGTAAATAATCTTGTTGAGAATTTAGATACGATCGATTTGAAGTTCCACTACAATGAAGCTTTGGGCTTCGCCGAAATGTACTTAAATGGCGAAAATGTAGAACGAGAAATCAGAACTCTTGAAATTTCTAATTATGTAAGTCAAGTGGCTGCGGTTCCTGAAGTTCGATATCAACTGGTAAAACAACAGCAAAAAATGGGCAAGGACAAAGGTATTGTCATGGACGGAAGAGATATTGGAACAGTTGTTTTTCCAGCTGCTGAATTAAAACTATTTATGACGGCTTCGCCAGAAAAAAGAGCAATGCGCAGATATAAAGAATTAATTGACAAAGGTGATGACGTAGCGTATGAAGATGTCTTGCGGAATGTTCAAAATCGTGATTATATAGATTCGCACCGAGAAGATTCGCCATTACGACAAGCAGAAGATGCCATTGGTTTTGATAATAGTGATATGGGACTCAAAGAACAATTTGAACGTATTCTAAATTTAGCCAAGCGAACTATAAACGCTTAAAAATTAGTAGGTTTTTAATAAAATACTCTTAGTAGCACTTTTTTGAAATTTCTTTTTCTATCTTGAAAAAAGAAAAATAAATCACACGAGTTCTCTTTATAATATGAAAATTTCAAAACAGATATTTTTAATATCTACCAGCATTTTTCTTATATTTTTATATGCAAAATATCAAAATGAGCCCTATTTTGAAACTAGTGAAACTCAATCGTACGATCCACCAAAAAAAGAAACTGATTTAGAAATTAATAATTACCGAGCAAACTTTACCGAAAAATTTAAAAAATGTTATGTAACTTTTGATCCTGTCGGTTTTGAAGGTAATCATCTTTTTACAGTATATACACAAAGTAATACAAAGCCCAACTATTATTGGGGTTT
>CAYGPQ010000097.1:0-16819 GCA_964351775.1 uncultured Kordia sp.
CTTAAAAGATTATGTCGGACGTCCATCGCCGTTGTTTTATGCAGCGCGATTATCTGAAAAGTACCAAACCAAAATTTACTTAAAGCGTGAAGATTTAAACCATACAGGCGCGCACAAAGTAAACAATACCATTGGGCAAATTTTGATGGCAAAACGTTTGGGGAAAACTCGAATTATTGCCGAAACTGGCGCAGGACAACACGGCGTTGCAACCGCCACAGTTTGCGCATTAATGGGCATGGAATGTATTGTGTATATGGGCGAAATTGACATTGCACGACAAGCTCCAAATGTAGCGCGCATGAAAATGTTAGGCGCAGAAGTTCGTGCAGCATTATCTGGAAGTAAAACGCTAAAAGATGCCACAAACGAAGCCATTCGCGATTGGATCAGTAATCCCGTGGACACCCATTACATCATTGGTTCTGTGGTTGGTCCGCATCCATATCCAGATATGGTGGCGCGTTTTCAAGCAGTAATTTCGGAGGAAATAGAATGGCAATTACAAGAAAAAGAAGGTCGCTCCTATCCCGATCATGTGATTGCATGTGTCGGTGGCGGAAGTAATGCGGCTGGCGCTTTTTATCAATATTTAGATGATGAACGTGTGAATTTAATTGCCGTAGAAGCCGCAGGAAAAGGAATTCACTCTGGTGAAAGTGCCGCAACTTCGGTATTAGGTGAAGACGGAATTATTCACGGAAGTAGAACCTTATTGATGCAAACCAAAGACGGACAAATTACGGAACCGTATTCTATTTCTGCTGGATTGGATTATCCAGGAGTTGGACCCATGCACGCACATTTATACAAAAGCAATCGTGCGGAATTTATTTCGATCACCGATGATGAAGCGATGACAGCCGGATTGGAATTGTCGCAATTAGAAGGAATTATTCCAGCGATAGAAACCTCGCACGCATTGGCAATTTTTGAAACACGGAAATTCAAGAAAGACGAAATTGTTGTATTGAATTTATCGGGTCGTGGCGACAAGGATTTGAATACATACATAAAATACTTTAAACTTTAGTTGTGAGTTATGAGTATTGAGTTAGGAGTTTTATCTCGTCTCAATACTAAAAACTCAGTACTCAATACTATTATTACTGATGAACAGAATTAACCAAAAATTACAAGAAGATAAAAAGGTATTATCCATCTATTTTACCGCAGGATATCCAAGTTTGAATGATACCGTTGGCGTGATTGAAGATTTGGAAAAAAGCGGCGTGGATATGATCGAAATTGGATTACCATTTAGTGATCCTTTAGCTGATGGACCTACCATTCAGGCAAGTTCTACACAAGCTTTGAAAAACGGAATGACCAGTGAAATTTTGTTTGAACAGTTAGCCAATATTCGTAAAACCGTTTCTATTCCATTAATTATTATGGGCTATTTGAACCCGATGATGCAATACGGAATTGAAGCATTTTGTGCCAAATGTAAAGAAGTCGGTATTGATGGTTTGATTATTCCTGATATGCCTGTAAATGTATATCATGAGCAGTTTCAAGCTATTTTTGAGAAACATGGTTTAATAAATGTTTTTCTAATTACACCCCAAACTTCCGAAGAACGCATCCGATTTATCGATAGTATTTCTGATGGATTTATTTATATGGTGAGTTCGGCAGGTACTACAGGTGCGAAAAGTAGTTTTGGAAATACACAATCTGATTATTTCGAAAGAATTAGTACTATGAATTTGAAAAATCCACAAGTAGTTGGTTTTGGAATTTCCAATCGGGAAACCTTCTTGCAAGCTACCAATAAAGCAAAAGGTGCTATTATTGGAAGTGCATTTATTAAGCATTTGACAGAGAATGGAACAGAAACCGTTCATGAATTTGTGAATGGAATTTTAGATCAATCATAATTTACAACTCCATTAAAAATTTTAAAAACTCGAAAACGCTATTTTATTTATCCATCACATAAAATAAAAAATAGTACTTTTAATCTCTTAAAAAATCAATCAAAAAAATGAAAAAATATATTTATATCCTTTCGCTCGTTTTATTCTTCTCTTGTGAAGGAGAAAAAAAAAGTGACACTACAGAAACCGCAAAAAACACACAATCATTTGCCGAATTTTTAGAAAATTATTATCAAAAAGGATTGGAATTGAATCCTTTAGCCGCAACTGCTGCTGGTGACAATCGCTATAATGATCAGTTTCCAGACTACTTATCGGATGATTATCAAGAAAAATTAAAAGAACATTATCGAGCGGTTAAAAAAGCGTTGAAAAGTTATGCTGATACAGATTTATCTGAAAGTGAACAACTCAGCAAAGCGATTTTAAATTGGGATTGCGACATGAATTTACGGCAATTAAGTTTTAAAAATGATCTGTTGATGCCCATCAATCAAATGTGGACACTCAACTTATCTGTGGGACAATTGGCAAGCGGAGCTGGCGCACAACCTTTTAAAACAGTTGAAGATTATGAAAACTGGTTGAAACGTTTAGAAGGCTATAATACTTGGTTAAAATCAGCAAAAAAACGCATGCAGGAAGGCATGGAAGAAGAGTATACTTTACCTAAATCACTCATAAAAAAAGTAATTCCACAGTTTGAAGTTTTGACTTCTGAAGACTTAGAAAATCATCTTTTTTATGCACCCATCAAAAACTTTCCAACAGATTTTTCAACGGAAGCTAAAGAACAGTTAGCGGCTTCTTATGGGAAAATTTTAACCTCAGAATTGATTCCATCTTTTAAGGAAATGTATGAGTTTTTAAAGACCGATTATTTAAAAGCTAGTCGAGAAAGTAGCGGAATTTCAGAAGTTCCACACGGAGAAGCGTATTATAATCATTCTATACAAAATTACACTACTACCAATATGACTGCTGAGGAAATTCATCAATTAGGGTTGGAAGAAGTAGCTAGGATTTTGGCGGAAATGGAAAAAGTAAAAACACAAGTTGGCTTTAAAGGCGATATCAAATCATTTTTCAATTTTGTGAGAGAAAACAAAGAATTGATGCCGTACACAAAACCACAACAAATTCTTGATAATTTTAATGCGATTCATGATAAAATGAAGCCGCAAATAGCCATGTTGTTTGATATGACACCAAAAACTCCTTTTGAAGTTCGCCGTACGGAAGCTTTTAGAGAAGCATCAGCCAGTGCCGAATACAATCAGGGTTCATTAGACGGAACGCGTCCTGGCATTTTTTATACGCCAATTCCTGATGCAAAAACGTACAATGTATTTTCGGATGAAGCTTTGTTTTTGCACGAAGCCATTCCGGGCCATCATTATCAAATTTCGTTGACACAAGAAAATGAAGAGTTGCCTGCATTTAGAAAAACCTTATGGTATAGCGCGTATGGTGAAGGTTGGGCTTTGTATACAGAATCATTAGGAAAAGAACTCGGTTTATATTCAGATCCGTATCAATATTTTGGAATGTTGGGTATGGAAATGCACCGTGCGATTCGGTTGGTGGTTGATACAGGATTGCATGCCAAAGGTTGGTCAAGAGAAAAAGCAATTCAGTATTCGTTGGATAATGAAGCGGAAAGTGAAGGAAGTATTATTTCGGAGATTGAACGCTATATGGCAAATCCTGGGCAAGCCTTATCGTATAAAATTGGACAGTTAAAAATTCGTGAGTTGCGTGCAAAAGCGGAAACAGCATTGGGCGATACATTTGATATTAAAGAATTTCACAATCAGGTACTAAGTACTGGTTGTATTCCATTGCAATTGCTGGAAGATAAAATAAATGTATGGATTCAAAAAAGAAGCAACACGAAGTAGAAAAATCAAGTTTACATCCGTTGAACAAACATCGAAAACGCTATGATTTTGAGTTGTTGACAAGAGCAATTCCCGAACTCGCTTCGTTTGTAAAACCCAACAAATTTAGGGATGAATCTATTGATTTTTTTGATCAGAAAGCTGTCAAAATGCTCAATAAAGCATTATTGAAACAGTATTATGATATTGATTTCTGGGATATTCCTGAGAATTATTTGTGTCCACCAATTCCGGGCAGGGCCGATTATATTCATCATATCGCGACTTTATTGGCTGAAACGTATCAGGGTAACATCCCGAAAGGGAAACAAATTAAATGTTTAGATATCGGAACTGGCGCAAATTTGGTGTATCCCATTATTGGAACACAAGAATATGGTTGGTCGTTTATTGCGTCGGATATTGATCCGATTGCGATTGAAAATGCGAAAAAAATTATTGCTAACAATCCAAGTTTAACAGCTCATATTGAAATTCGACAACAAGAAAATCCAAACCAGATTTTTAAAGGAATTTTAGATGCGTCTGAATGTATTTCGGTAACGATTTGCAATCCGCCATTTCACAAATCTGCCAAAGAAGCACTTGCTGGCACCACTCGTAAACTTCAAAATTTAAAAGGAGAGAAAGGTTTAAAACCTGAATTAAATTTCGGCGGACAACCGAATGAATTGTGGTGTAAAGGCGGCGAAAAGAAGTTCATTAAAA
Organism: uncultured Kordia sp.; assembly: GCA_964351775.1. Taxonomy (GTDB): domain Bacteria; phylum Bacteroidota; class Bacteroidia; order Flavobacteriales; family Flavobacteriaceae; genus Kordia. The sequence goes on from CAYGPQ010000097.1 coordinate 4,493, forward strand.
ATATGATTAAAGAAAGCAAACAGTTTGGGAAATCGTGTGTATGGTTTACGACGTTGGTTTCTAAAGAAGCCAATCTTTCTGCTATGTATGATGCGCTGAAACTTGTAAACGCAACTACTGTAAAAACCATTCCAATGGGACAAGGAAATAAGGTGAGTCGGATAGTGGCTTGGAGTTTTTTATAAAAACGCCTTATACTGTAAAACGCGAAAATCAAACGTAGTAAACTTTGGGTTTTCGCGTTTTAGTTTTTGGTATAGCGGAATGCTTCCAACAGCGCGGTTTGCGGCACCAGAAGCTGAAGTTAAGGAAACGGTTTTGATGATTCTTGATGGCATTTCTGCTCCGCTCAATGCACGTTCTATATGAGATGTTGCACTTCGACTTCGATCAGTGACATCATTAAAATGCAAATTTTCAGCTTGACGCAGATCAAATTGATGAATTCTCGGAATTTCGTTGGAAATAACTTCTAGTTTTAAATTGTACTCTTTTAAGTGCTTTCGAAAGAAGTATTCAGGACCATTTTTGGAGTTTCCGCCTGTGAATAGAATGGTATGAATACTTGGAAATTTTCGTAAATAATCAACTACATCACGCAATTGAATGTTGGTCATTCCCAAATCGGAAGCATCTATTTTTTCGCGCTCGCAACTGTCTACAATGTCACAAACACCTATTTTATGTTGGATTAAAAACTGCTTGCGTTCGTCAATTGCGGCTTGTGAATTGTCATAGCGCAAGTTGAGTTGGTGAATTTCATCAATAAATAACCACAACGAATTGTAATAACTTCCATAACAAAAATTGACATCTTTTTCTAGTAAATCGCCCGTGGAAAATCGTGGTGGCGGCAAAGTTCCCACAATGAGTTTTTCGGTATTAGGTTGAATGAAAGGTTGGTATGGATGTTTGTGAAGGAACATTTAGTAGTGATTGAAAGATTTAAGATTGAATATATATTAAATTACTATAGTATCAAATTGACACATTTTCAAATCTTCAAATTCAACTTCGATTTCAACTTCGATTTCAACTTCGATTTCAATTTCAATTTCAAGTTAATTCTCCAATTCTTCCCGAAACTTTAGCACGTTGGTAATCACTTGTCGATACATTCTTATATTTGGCGATGTCATGTGTTGCGATTCTGAGATAATTTCATCTAAAATTTCAATCGCTTTTTCGCGCTTCCCATTTTTATGATAAAACTTTGCCAACATTAAACGTTCTTCATAGTTAGAATAACGTTGATCAATAAACACTAAGTTTTTTTCTGCTTCCTCTATTCTACCCAATTTATCCAACGCCAATCCGTAAATAAATTGTGCTTTTGATTTTTTGAATTCGTTTTTATCTTTGATTTCTTCCGCCAAACGGATGACTTCTTCGTAATTTTGAGATTGACTCATCGCGCTGATCATTTGTGTCATGACGTAAAAGTCTTTCTGAAAATTACCTTTTAAAGCTGCTTCGTAATGAATACTCGCATTTTCATAATCCCCGTTTTCAAAATGTGCATCTGCCAAGGCAACTCTATTTTGAAAGGTGTCTGCAAACTCCAATCGTTTTTCAGCATCTTTTACTTTTTTTGATGGCACAATAATCGTTGCAATCTCGTCAGCTACTTTTTCAAGATCAGTTTTATTAAATACTTGCGTGAATAAATAAATAATTGCACCAAATAAAGGAATCATCAATATGAGTAAATACCAGAAATAATCTTTCTTATTTTTATACACATGATACAAACAATACATTTGAAGAATCAATATTGGAGAGTAGAAACGGAACATAAGTTTATCGTGTAAATACTAATTCGTTGGCATTGGACATTTCTTCGCTAAAGCCATAACCTTCATAATTAAACCCTTTTAAATCATCGATAGTTTTTGCTTCTTTATCAATAATATAACGAGTCATATAACCTCTTGCAAGCTTTGCGTAGGTCATAATGGTTTTATACTCACCATTTTTTAAATCTTTGAAAACAGGCGTAATTACAGGAACTTTCAACGCTTTTGCGTCCACGGCTTTGTAATATTCGTTGCTGGCTAAATTCACAAATAATTCGTCATCTTCCAATTCATTATTTAATTGTGTCGTGATTTTCTTTTTCCAGAATTCGTACAAATTTTTATATTTCCCAACAGGTAATTTTGTGCCCATTTCTAAACGATACGGCTGCATTAAATCCAATGGTTTTAACAATCCGTATTGACCTGATAAAATTCGCAAGGTATGTTGCAAGGTTTCTATTTTTTCTTCGGGAAGTGTAAACGCGTCCAATCCTTGAAAAACCGCGCCACTAAATGTATAAATGCTTGGTCGCGCATTTTCAGTCGTAAATGGCAATTCCCATTCTTGGTTGCGCTCGTAGTTGAGATCTGCCAAAGCATCTGAAATATTCATCAACTTTGATAGACTTTTTCGCGACTTCTTTTTGAGCACTTTATTTAATTGTGCTGCTTCTTTTAAGAAACAAGCTTCCGTGTGTTTTTTTGTTGGAATTTTACTGTCTAAATCTAATGATTTTGCGGGTGATATGACAATCTTCATGGGATGTGCTTTCGTTTTTTAGAATGTTAAATTTACTCTTTTTTTGGGACTATTTTGCCATTTAAAAATGCAAAATTATAATCGCCTTTGATATGAAAATCAGCTATGAATGCTTCTTCTTGTGTTGGAAACCATTTTTTCTTGGTGTTGTTGACCAAAATAAACAATCCTTCCGCATCTCCTAAGGCACAAAAACGCTCCAAATTTCCATCATATATTGGGATTGGACGCATTGCACTCAGTTGATCGTACATCGCTTTATTATCGTTTGAAACGATTCCAATTTCACTAATACTCCGTAAATCGGTGGATGAAAACGGATGTGTATTGATGATATTTAAGTCTTTTCGCGCGATGAATTCGACAATATTTTTATCAATATCATAAAAATACAAGGCTTCTGCATTCCAATTGGAAAAATCAGCAATTGGTTTGCCTTCACAGCGTAAAATATCGGTCCGTTTTTGAATCCATTGCAAAGCTTCTTGAATTTTATAGGATGAAATATTGATGGCAAAATGTGCTGGATTTGTCATTTTTGAAGCGATAAACGTAAGTGAAGAAACGCCTATTTTTACTGTGAATTTTTCTTCACTAGCGAACACTAAAGGTAATTCCAACACTTGCGTGTAGAAATGTCGCTGTTCCGCTAAATGCGTAGTAAAAAGAGTTAATTCGCTAATTTTCATAGGATAAAAATACAATTTTTAGAAATGGTGAAAACACTTTTGAAAAAGTTATCTTTTATGTAGAAATAAGGTTTTTTTATGAGAATGACTCTTGACTCTTGACTCTTGACTCTTGACTCTTGACTCTTGACTCTTGACTCAAAAAAAATCATTTTCAATCAATTGCTCCCACTTTGACAGAATAATTTTATCTTGCAGCCCTTAAAAATAACAAGATGAAATTACTAAAATCGATCGATAAATTATTGGGTAGCATGGGAAGCAGCAAAGCTGTGAAGCGCGTACATGAAGGTGCTATTTCTGAAGATCTTCTAAAAAATGTACCCGGAGAACTCCTTGCAACTTCTGAATATGGTGGTATTTGGGCTGGACTTCAAGAATTGAACGGTTATATTTTTATGGAGATTACCGTGCTGAATCCTACAAAAATTAAAACTTTTAATGGTACTACCTTGACTTTTTTAGGTGGTGATGCACTCGTATTAACCTCTGATTCAAAGGAAATTAATTCTGAATATTCAAATGCTTATCATAGTTGGGTGACCCTGATGAGTTTTGAAATTACAAAGAAAGATTTGTCCTTTATTCAAAAGAAAAAATTCGATCAAATTCAACTTACTTTTAAAAAGAAATCGTTGTTGTTTGAGGCTAAGAAATAGTTATGCACTTCGACTCCGCTCAGTGTGAAAGTTATGAGTTAAAATTAACAAATCTCAATACTCACTACTAATACCTCAATACTTTTTAGAAATTATATTTCAGTATGCTTCGCATAGTGACGCCATTTTTCCAAACATTCAGTAATATCAGCAGGAATTTCAGAGTTAAAACTCATCTTCTCACCAGTTCTTGGATGAATGAATCCGAGGGTTTTTGCATGTAATGCTTGACGTGGTAATATCTTGAAACAGTTATCTACAAATTGCTTGTATTTGGTAAATGTAGTTCCTTTTAAGATGCGTTCGCCACCATAACGTGCATCATTGAATAAGGTATGTCCAATATGCTTCATGTGTACACGAATTTGATGTGTACGACCAGTTTCTAGCTGACATGACACTAATGTTACATATCCTAAACGTTCTAAAACTTTATAATGCGTAACGGCAGTTTTTCCTTTATCAGCATCATCGCCATAAAAAACGGTGTTTTGCAACCTATTTTTAGGATGACGACCAATATTACCTTCAACAGTCCCTTCGTCTTCTGCCATATTTCCCCAAACTAATGCGTGATAAATACGCTCAGATGTCTTATCAAAAAACTGTTTTGCCAAATGTGTCATGGCTTGTTCAGTTTTAGCAACTACTAACAATCCGCTAGTGTCTTTGTCTATTCTATGAACCAACCCTGGACGCTCATTGGAGTTTTTTGGCAGATTGTCAAAATGATAAATTAAAGCGTTAATCAAGGTTCCTGAATAGTTTCCATGTCCCGGATGCACTACCATTCCTGCTGGTTTGTTGACTACTAATAAGTCATCGTCTTCATAAACAACATCAATTGGAATATTTTCACCAACTAATAAATTTTCATAAGGCGGATGTGCAAATAAAACGCGGATCACATCGTTTCCTTTGACTTTGTAATTTGATTTTACAGCCGTGTCATTCACATAAATATTTCCATCTTTGGCAGCTTGCTGAATTTTATTTCGCGTGGCACCTTCAATGAAATTCATTAAATATTTATCTACTCGTAACGGTTGTTGTCCTTTGTCTGCAGTAAACGAATAATGTTCGTATAATTCGTCGTTTTCTTCTTCTAGCTGTGGAAAGTTATGCTCCTCCATTGGTATCAATTTCTTCATTTACGGTTCCTCCTGGGCGATTTCCATTTCCTAAAATCAATTCTATTTTAGACATTTTTGGAAGTCTTTCTCCTGGATTTATGGGTTTTCCTTTGTATTGCATTCCTAATACCATATCTTTTCCGATATTGTCTTTGTAAATTACTTTTTCAACTTCAAATCCAACTGCATTTAAGGTTGATTCAGCAGTTCTTCTCGTAATTTGAATCACATGAGGAACGGTAACTTCTCGGTATTTAGAAGGGTTAATTTTTAAATATATTTTTCGGTTTTCTTTTACTTTTTCTCCAGCAACAGGACTTTGTTCAATAACAGAAAATGCAGGATAGTCTGGATTGTAATTGATGGTATCTTGTAATTGATAACTTAAATCGTTTTCTTCTAATTTTGTTTTTGCTTCTTCAAACGAAAGTCTACTCAAATCTGGAACTGTTTTAAATTCCCCATGATTTGTTGAGTATTTTAACCATTGCATGATGATAAAAACCAATACAATAAGTACCCCAATGGCAATTCCAATTTGTTTTAAAAATACTTTGGTAAATATAAACTTGATAAAATTCATTTATAATACGTTTTAAAGCGACAAATATACATACTATTATTCCTAATATTACACTTTGATTTGTCATGAAATACATTTACTTTCGTTTGCATAACGTTTATTTCAGTTATTTCTTATCCAAATGAAAAAAAATGTAGCCATTATTATGGGCGGTTATTCAAGTGAATACGCCATCTCACTTAAAACGGGAAGTGTCGTTTATAAACATTTAGACAGCGCTAAATACATTCCTTATAAGATTCATATTTTTAAAGAAAAATGGGTTTGTGTTACAGATGATGAGAAAGAATATCCAGTGGATAAAAATGATTTTTCCATAATTATTGATGATATAAAAATTACGTTTGATTGCGTATTTAACGCCATTCACGGAACACCCGGAGAAGATGGTTATATTCAAGGATATTTGGCGCTTTTAGGAATTCCGCACACAAGTTGCGGCATGTATCAAGCAGCCTTGACGTTTAATAAACGTGATTTGCTATCTACCTTAAAACCGTATGGAATTAAATGTGCAACTTCGTATTATTTGAATGCAGGTGATGTTATTGACGAACAATCGATAATAACTAAAGTTGGGTTGCCGTGTTTTGTAAAAGCAAACAAAGCTGGAAGCAGTTTTGGTATTTCCAAAGTGCATAAAATAGAGGAATTACAAAATGCTATTGCGGTGGCGCTAAAAGAAGACGATGAGGTAATTATTGAATCATTTTTAGATGGTGTAGAAGTTTCTGTGGGAGTGATTAATTATAAAGGCACTGTAACCGTATTGCCAATTACCGAAATTGTTTCTGAGAATGACTTTTTTGATTATGAAGCAAAATATTTAGGGAAATCACAAGAAATCACACCCGCTCGAATTTCCCCAGAAATGGAAGCAAAAGTGACCAAAATGGCAAAAAGTATCTATGAAATTTTAAAAATGGATGGCTTTTCGCGAAGTGAATTTATTTTTAAAAATGGGGAACCGTATCTTTTGGAAGTAAATACCGTTCCTGGAATGACGGAAGAAAGTATTTTACCGCAACAAGCACACGTTGCAGGGATATCGCTTCCTGAATTATTTGGCAATGCCATTGAATTGGCTTTGGCTAAAAAATAGTACCTTGTCACTGTTTACAGAAATTTTACAATCATGAAAAAAGCTGTTTTTCCCGGATCTTTTGATCCAATTACGTTAGGACATTACGACATTATAAAACGCGGCATCAACTTATTTGACGAAATTATTGTGGCTATTGGTGTAAATGCTGACAAGAAATATATGTTTAGTTTGGAACAGCGCAAAAAGTTTATTGAAGACGCTTTTAAAGACGAACCCAAAGTAAAAGTGGTTACCTACAAAGGCTTGACTGTTCATTTTTGTAAAAAACACAACATTGATTTTATTTTACGCGGACTTCGAAATCCTGCTGATTTTGAGTTTGAAAAAGCCATTGCACACACCAATCGTGATTTGGCGCCTGTGGAAACTGTTTTCTTATTAACAGCCGCCAGCACATCCTATATCTCATCTTCTATTGTCCGCGATGTAATTCGCAATGATGGTGATTATACCTTGTTAGTTCCTGATAGTGTGAGAATTTATTAGAGTTTGTTAGACTTCTTGGATTGCTAGACTTGTTTCTTTCGAGCGTCTTTGCGAACACAGTGAAGCAATCTGTTCATTAAAAAGATCACTTCGTCGCTTCCTCCTCGTGATGACGTAAAAAAAATCGTGAATTTGTGCAACAAATTAGTATCAAGAAGCACTAGCACATTTTCAAATTGAATCATCTTCAAATTAAAAACATCATTTACATTGATACATTGCTACATTAATCAATCGTTACATGAAAATTTACTTCATATACTTCTGAATCAAGGTAAATAATTGCGAAGCTACAAACGGTTTTAAAATCATGTCGTTCATGCCTGAATCGACGATTTTATGTAAACTATCACCCAATGAAACTGCTGTAAAGGCAATAATTGGCACTTCTGTATTGAATCTTCTAATAGCTTTGGTAGCTTCATAACCATCCATTTCTGGCATGTGAATGTCCATCAAAATGACATCGTACTGATTGTATTTTACGCTTTCAATAGCTTCCGCGCCACTTGCGACAATATCTGTCGTAATTTTTTTCGTGGATAGAATTTTCTTAGTCAACATTTGATTGATTTTATTATCATCAACCACTAACATTTTTAATTGACTAAAATCTACATCGTCCAAATGCACTTCTATGTTTGGATCCACACCATCAACAGCTTTTGGGAAGCGAATGTCAAACGTAAAAGTGGTACCCACATTTTCTTTACTTTCCAAGTAAATATTACTATTGTACACTTCTAATAGTTTTTTCACAATAGACAATCCCAAACCAGAACCTTGATATTCTTCATTGATAGCATCATAATTTTGCGAAAACATTTCAAATACTTTTTCCTGTTTTTCTTTCGGAATTCCGATTCCTGTATCTTGTACACAAAAATGCAGTTGTACATCTTCTTCGGTTTCTGCTACTTTTTCTACACTCAAACGAATGGTTCCCGCTTTAGTAAATTTGATGGCATTGCTGATAAGATTGATTAATATTTGCGAAATTTTTAAACTGTCACCAACTAATAATTCTGGAATTTCTTTATCGTAAGCAATATGCAGTTCGTTTTGACGATCTTTAATCAATAAATCAAATGATTTTATAATATTATCAATATTTGCTTTTAGGTTAAATGTGGACGCGCCAATAGTGATAGTATTGTCTTCTAGTTTGTTTGCTTGCAAAATATTATTTACCAAAGACAATAAGTGATCTCCTGAAAACTTTAATGATTTCAAATATTGTTGTTGCGAAGGTCTTGGATTTTCTTCCAGTAATAAATGAGTAATTCCCGTAACGGCATATAGCGGTGTTCGCAATTCATGACTCATCATGGAGAAGAAGTTTGACTTTGTTTTTGACGTCATTTCCGCTTTTAGTTTTGCTTCTTCCAATTTGTTGTGCTTCATACGAAGCAATTTGTTACTTTTTATCTTTTTATAAATTGCTTTCACAATTAATGTTCCCAAAATGACACAACCGATTAAGAGTAAAATAATAATCGTTACCACTATTTTAAATCTGTTAACAATGATACTTGTTTGCTGATTTTTCTCTTCTAATTTCTCTAATTGTAGTTGATCTTTACGCAAGCTATAATTTGCCAGTAATTCTTCTTGCACACGATCACGATCTTCCTGTAATTTTTTCTTTATATTTTTTTGATAGTTGAGCTGTGCTATTCGTTGTTTTGCTATTTCACCTTTCGATTTATAGATTTCTGCCAACTGCATATACGAGGTTGCTAAATCTGGTACATGTGCGTACTCGTTTTTTGTATGCTCTTCTAAAAATTTTTGTGCTTTTTCATAGTCACCTAAGTGATAATAGGCGTTCCCTTTGGTATATTCTAGATAGTTGACACGCGCCGTATACATATTTTTTTCGGACTTTATTTTTTTTACGCGCACAAACATTTCATCTGTAAACGGCAACAATTCTTCATATCTTTTTTCTGATTGAAATATGGTGATTTTTGCCCAATCCATCACTAAAACATTTTCAATATTGCCAGAAGCTTTTGCCACTTCATACCCTTTTTGTAAATACTGATGTGCTTTTTCGAAATTTTCTTCGTCTTGAGAAATTCGAGCTAAATCGTGATATACTAATACAATTTGAGCTTTATCGTCTAATTCTTGTTGAATTTTGAGCGTTTTTTGATAATATTTTTTTGCCTTATCACGATATTGCATTCGGTGATACGTTCTTCCAAGTACATTATATGAATACGCCAAGGAAGCATCATCTTCATTATTGATGGAATGTTGTATAGCCAGGTAACTGTACGAAAGTGATTTCCCAAAACTGTATGCACGTGTTAGCTTGAAAGCTTTATCGTTTAGTTTATTAATACTATCAGAAGATACTTCTTGTGCAAACACTTGTGAGCAAGCAAATAAACAAAGGACGATATGTAGCAACTTGCTATTCTTCACCTGATCCATGTATTACATACTCAATTTTATCATATAACATTTCAGGTTCAAATGGTTTGCTAATGACGCCGCTAATTTTTGCATCAACTACTTTTGCATACGCATCCGATATTTCCATTGCTGTCAATAAAATAATTGGAATATTATTATTGTTGTCTCTAATTTTTTGAATGGTTTCAATACCATTTAGTTTTGGCATAAACATGTCCATCAATATCAAATCGAAATCTTGTTGATCCAGAATGTCCAACGCCGAAAAACCACTGTGTACAACTTTCGTTTCTATATGTTGACGTTGTAGTATTTTTTCCGTCAACAAACCATTTACAGCGTTATCATCTACAATTAAAACTTTCAGATTATGAAGATGATATATTTTATCATCAAAGTCTTGTTCTGTGATTTCAGAAATTTCAGTTTTCCGTAATAATAACTCAAAATAGAATTCTGAACCTTTATTTAATACGCTTCGCAAGTGCAATTTAGACTTTAATACTTTTAATAAATTATTCACCGTTGTTAATCCCAAGCCTAAATCGAGATATCCATTATCTTCTCTTAAAATGATTCCTTTTTCCAGATTTTCAAAAATGATGTGCTTTTTCTGTTGTGGAATTCCCAAACCATTATCTTTTATGGAAAACTTTATTGTAACGGTTTCGGATGTTTCTGCAACCTGATGGATTTTTAATCGAATGTTCGCTTCCATATTGTAACGAACCGCATTGTCTAGTAAGTTGAAAAGAATCTGTGAGATTTTTAAACTATCACCTAATAATTGTGACGGAATCTGTTCATCGATATACACATCAATTACATTTTTATTTTCTTTCACCAAAAAGTTTACAGATGTAATTACATTTTTGACACTTTTTCGTAAATCTACATTCTCCTCGATAGTTTTCATTTTACTAGCTTCAATTTTATTCATTTGCAGAATATTATTGATGATTGCCAGCAAATGCTCTCCCGAAAATTTTAATGATTTTAAATAGCGTTCTTGATATTCTTCAGGCTTTTCAAGAAGTAATAAATTGGTCATTCCAATAATTGCATACAAAGGTGTGCGCAATTCGTGACTGATTAATGAGAAGAAATTTGATCGAATTTTAGATACATTTTCAATTTGCTTTTTTGCTTCAAACAGTTGTTTGTTTTGTCCACTTAACAAGGCATTGGTTTTGATTCTCGCACGTTGATTCAAGTAAAAAATTCCTGTAAGCAAGCCTAAAATGATCAAAATAATTACTAAAATAGAAGTGAGTTTTTTATAATTACTAATATACTCTTCTTTTGTTGCTTGTTCCGTTTCTATATTTTCTAATCGCTCTTCGTAGGCATCAATTCCATACTTTATAATAATTTCCGAAAGTGTTTTATCTTTTTCCAAAACATTGAATGTTTCGTAAAAATGAATGTGCTTTTCCAACGCAGCAAGTTCAGCTTCCATATCCTGTTTTTTAGCATAAACCTTGGCTAAACTTTCATAATTCAACGATAATAATTCTGCATGATTTTCATTTGCAGGATCGCAATAAGAAATTGCTCTATGATATTGTTTTTCTGCGTCTGCTATTTTTCCTTGTCCAAACAACGCTTGTCCACTAAAATAATACGTCGTTTGTAATAGGTTTGATTTTATAGGATAATTGGGATTATCAATACAAAACTCAATGACTTTTTCAAAACAATCTTCCGCTTTGATATACGCTTTTTTGCTTAAAAATAATTGCCCAATATTGTATTTTGGATAAATAGAACTGAAATCATTCCCAAACTTTTCAGAAAGTGCTAAACTTTCTTTCAATTGCTTTTCAGCGGCTTCGTATTCGTTGTTTTTATATAAATAATAACCAATGTTATTATAGAGCCTCATTAAGCCCTTTTCGTTATGAGAACGCTTATAATATGGAATTGCTTTTTTGTAGTTTTCAATGGCGAGTGCTCCATACTGCATTCGAATGTAGACAATTCCTAAAGTTCGATAGCTTTCGGCGATCAAACTATCATTTTCAATAACAACTGCGTACTTTAAAGCTTCTTCACTAGTATGAAGTGCCAAATTATATTTTCGTTGCAAAGAAAGTTCATTTGCTAGGGTCTGTAACTCAATAATACTGTCTTTATCTATGGCACGACCAGTTTGTCCGTACACATTAGATACAAATATTAGTAGTAAAAACAGTAAAAAAACACGTCTGGTAATCATGTTTGTGGACTAGGCTATAATCAGCCGAAAAAGATACAAAAATTAGTGAAGTATTCTAATGTTTTAACGCATACTTCGTGAATAATTATTTTTGCAGATCCATCATGACGTAGTATCTAGGATCGTCTACGGCATCTTCTATGACATTTGCTAATTTCGGAGATGCTTTTACCATCAAGGCTTTGCAATCTTCACTTAAATGTTTCACTCGCAATTGCTTTCCGGCTGCATCGTACTTTTGAATAAGATTAAAGATAGCTTCCAACGCTGAATGATCCGAAACTCTAGATTCCATAAAATCAATCACCACTTTATCAGGGTCATTTTTAATATCAAACTTATTATTAAATGCTTGAATGCTTCCAAAGAATAAAGGACCAAAAATCTCGTATACTTTTGTTCCATCCTCTAAGATCTGTTTTCTAGCGCGAATACGTTTTGCGTTTTCCCAAGAGAATACAAGTGCAGAGA
>CAYGPQ010000098.1:0-16323 GCA_964351775.1 uncultured Kordia sp.
TAATAACAGTAACCAATTTGAGTTGTACACCTAGACTTCGCTCAGCGTGAAAGTTTTGAGTTTTGAGTTAAAAAAAGATTTTTACTACAAACTATGAAAAAAACGAGCAGCTTTTTCTTTATTTTAATTGGTTTAATTATGCTTTCTTGTCATTCAAAGAAAGAAACGAATCATGAGCAACAAGAAACTAGTAAAAAAGAAATACCTCTTCAACAGCAAGATACGAACCAAACCAAAGAAATCTTAGCCGAAAAAGAAATGCATTCACTCAAAAATGCAACAGTTCATAATCCTTTTTTAGACCTTGATTTTGATGAAGTTATAGCCTTTGATTATGAAACGCATGTGGATTCTGAGCAACCATATATTGTTAGTAATGACGGAAAACTGAATCCAACCGTTACACAACAGAAAGTGCTGAAACGCAAACAGGTTTCAACGTTGAAAACTTTTTTAGGTAGTATAGAAACTTATGGACACGCAAAAGCTTTCTGTTTTGAGCCACATTTAGGAATTGTATTCTACAAAAACAAAAAAGTAGTAGAACATGTGAGTATTTGTATATCCTGTAATCATTTAGCTTCTTCTATTGAAATTCCTGCAACTTATTTTAAAACATATACATTTGAATTAGATAGTACTACGAAATACCCGCTAGAAGGTTTTAGTCCAAAAGCAAAAAAAATTATAAGCGATTTTTGTAGTAGCTTAGATTTTAGTCATTGCAAAAATTAGATTTCACAAGCGTCATTTCGAATGATTTTCGATAGAAAATAGTATCAAGAAGCACTTTTAAACACAATTGTTTTCGATACATTTTATTTCCATTATATTCCAACAAAACACTTGAACCGACGGTTTCTAAAAGCAATCCTTGAACATTGAATGTTGAACCTTGAATTTTTTGAATTATTGAATTATTGAATCATTCAATTATTAAATCATTCAATCTAAAAACACAGCAATTAACTTCGTATCTTTGCAAACAGATTTTTTGAAAGAGATTTTGCATGAAGGAAGATTTTTTCACATACCAAGCACAGACAACACCACATCCACTCGCGATGGAAATATCGCATGCGGAAGGAAGTTACATCTATGATACCAACAACAAAGCGTATTTGGATTTTGTAGCGGGCGTTTCTGCGTGTAGTTTGGGACACAGACATCCAAGAGTTGTGAATGCGATTAAAAATCAGCTCGATCAATATTTGCATGTCATGGTCTATGGTGAATATGTGCAAAAATCGGCGGTAGAATTGACCAAATTATTAGCTTCTCTACTGCCCGATCCGTTAGAAAAAACATACCTAACCAACTCAGGAACGGAAGCGATTGAAGGTGCGTTGAAATTGGCAAAACGTTTCACTGGTCGTTCCGAACTCATTGCGGCACATCACGCATATCATGGAAATACACAAGGCGCGATGAGCGTAATGGGCTATGAAGAACGCAAAAGTGCATTCCGACCGTTATTGCCCGATGTGCATTTTATTGCGTTTAACAACGAAGCCGATTTAGAAAAAATCACCACAAAAACGGCGGGGGTGATCTTAGAAACCATTCAAGGTGGCGCTGGATTTATTGTTCCCACAGCTGATTATTTACAAAAGGTAAAACAACGTTGCGAAGAAGTTGGCACGTTGCTAATTTTAGATGAAATACAACCCGGATTTGGTCGAACAGGAAAACTATTTGGTTTTCAACACTATAATGTTGTTCCCGATATTGTAGTGATGGGAAAAGGAATGGGCGGCGGAATGCCCGTGGGCGCATTTACGTCTTCTGCAGCAATAATGGACACCTTACAACACGAACCAAAACTAGGACATATTACGACGTTTGGTGGTCATCCTGTCATTGCAGCGGCTAGTTTGGCAACATTAAAAGAAATTGTTGACAGTGATTTAATGACACAAACCATTGTAAAAGAAGCTTTATTTAGAGAACTATTACAACACGAATACATTGAAGAAATTCGCGGAAAAGGACTGATGCTTTCCTTAATTGTAAAAAATGCAGCCGTTGCCAATCAAATCATTTTAGATTGTTTGGAAGAAGGTTTACTCCTTTTTTGGCTATTATTTGAACCTAAAGCCGTCCGAATAACGCCGCCATTAACCATTTCGGAAGAAGAAATAAAGCAAGGTTGTGCTATAATTATGAAAGTTTTAAAAAAAATAAAAGACTAAATACAATTGAAATTCGTTATAAATACCACTAAAACCTTCCATTAATAAAAATAACTAACTAAAAATCAAACAATTATCTAACAGACGATCATTACTAGTTGTTGATTACTTTGTTGAAAACAATTGGCGTAACGCTCACAAAACAACACTTTCATCAACTACATTTAAAGTAATAGAAATCTAAAAGCACGTATTGCTTATGCTATTTAGCTCTAATGAAGATCAAAATTTTGCACTATCGAGGTTTGAATCGATGTTAAAAACGAATAATGTTTTGTTTTTTGACTCGTCCGAATTTGAAGATATCATCCATCACTATTTAGACTCTGGAAAGGTTGGCCTAGCCAAAAAAGCCATCAAAATAGGATTAGAACAACATCCTAGTTCCGTGAATTTAAAACTCATGGACATTGAATTATTGGTGTTTGAAAATAAGCTAGAAGAAGCTGAAAAAATACTAGATCAACTCTACATTTTAGAATCTTCAAACGCGGAAGTATATATTCAAAAAGCAAATATTTTTTCCAAAAGAGACGAACATTACAAAGCTATTGACTTATTAAAAATGGCATTGGATTTTACGGATGATCCCGCAGATGTCAACTCGTTAATTGGCATGGAATACTTATTTATTGATGACTTTAAAGAAGCAAAAAAGTACTTCATGAAATGTGTTGAAGTCGATTTAGACGATTATTCATCTCTATACAATATTATCTATTGTTTTGAATTCTTAGAAGATATTGATGGTGCCATCACCTACTTAAACAGTTATATTGACAAAAATCCGTATTCGGAAGTAGCTTGGCATCAATTAGGAAAACAATATTATACCAAAAAACAATTTGTAGAAGCCTTAGCGTCTTTTGACTTTGCTATCATTGCAGACGATCGCTTTATTGGTGCCTATCTTGAAAAAGGAAAAGTTCTGGAAAAATTAGGCGAATACGAAGAAGCCATTCACAACTATCAAATTACGCTAGATTTAGACGATCCAACTTCGTTTGCATACTTACGTATTGGGAAATGTTACGATAAATTAGGACAAAAAGATTTAGCCGTAAAATTCTACTACAAAACGGTTCATGAAGATCCGTTATTAGATAAAGGTTGGACCGCAATTACTGATTATTACATCAAGCAAGAAAACTTTCAAAAAGCATTATATTACATCAACAAAGCAATCAATATTGACACTGAAAATGTTTCATATTGGAAACGCAGTGCCGAAATTCACAGAGCATTACAACTCTATGAAGAAGCAGACATTGCGTATCAAAAAACCGTGGAATTAGGAAACTACGAACTTTCTACATGGATTGCTTGGGCAGATATTTTAAAACTTTTAGGCGAATACGACAATAGTGTTCATGTACTCTTACAAGCGTTGGAATTTTATCCAGATCATGCAAAAATAGAATATCGATTAGCTGGCATCTATTTCACGCTAGGCAAGCAAACAAAAGGAACCTTTCATTTAAAAAATGCATTGCGAAACGACTTCAAACAACACTTGTTATTTCAAAAATTATTTCCAAGCATTTTTACACGGGTTTCGGTAAAAAATATTATTTCAGAATTTAAAAAATCGTCCACATAAAATTCCATACTTTTGCGTGTAGCATTCGTAAGTAATTTACAATTGCTTACGAAAAAAATACAACTTATAACAAAAGCTACACATGAATAGAAGTCTATTCGATTATTTACTAATTACATTCAAAGGATTGGCAATGGGCGCTGCGGATGTAGTCCCTGGTGTTTCTGGCGGAACAATTGCCTTTATTTCAGGAATTTATGAAGAATTAATCACTTCCATAAACAATATAAATTTAGACCTTTTTAAAACGCTCAAAAAAGACGGAATCAAAGCCGCTTGGACGCAACTAAATGGCAACTTTTTATTGGCATTAATGCTCGGAATCGGAATCAGTATTCTATCGCTCGCAAAACTCATCAAATCCTTGCTAGAAACTGAACCCGTACTTTTATGGGCATTTTTCTTCGGATTGGTCATTGCAAGCATTCTTTTCATCGGAAAACAAATAGAAAACTGGAACTGGAAAACGATACTAGGTTTTACGCTTGGCGCTATTGTAGCTTATTATATTACGACCTTATCTGGTGGCGATCAAAGCGTTCATTCATCTTGGTTTATATTTTTAGCAGGCGCATTGGCAATTTGTGCCATGATTCTTCCCGGAATTTCTGGTGCTTTTATCTTGGTGCTTTTGGGCGCGTATCAACCTGTATTGACTGCTATTGACAATAGAGACTTCAAAACCATCGCTATATTCGCCGTAGGTGCCATCATTGGCTTGTTGTCATTCTCAAAAATTTTAAAATGGTTATTTAGTAACTATAAAAACCTAACGCTAGCCATTTTAACAGGTTTCATCTTAGGTTCGCTCAACAAAATTTGGCCGTGGAAAGAAGTCCTAACGACGCGTTTAGATTCACACGGAAAAGAAGTTCCTTTCTTAGAAAGAAGCATTCTTCCCAATACATTTGAAACCATCACCCAAAAAGATCCTCAACTTCTTTTGGCAATTGTGTTGATGGTTGTCGGATTTCTGACTATTTTTATGATGGAAAAATTCGCAACGCGAAAAAACAAATACTAGTAATGAATAACGCATAAAATTTCATGGAAAGCACACGAACGCTCAAAGATAAAATCTTATTGGTCATCAAAGGATTAGCGATGGGCGCAGCAAATAAAGTTCCTGGAGTTTCTGGCGGTGTGGTAGCGTTTGTAGCTGGCTTTTATGAAGAATTTATCTATTCATTGCAACGTGTCAATGGAAAAGCGTTCAAATTACTCTTTAACGGACGTTTTAAAAGTTTTTATCAATACATCAACGGAAAATTTTTAGGATTGCTCATTCTCGGAATGCTGGTTAGTTACTTCAGTGTTTCCAAAATTCTCGATTATTTCATTCAGCATTACGAACTTTATGTTTGGTCTGCCTTTTTTGGAATGATTCTCGGTTCTATTTACTACATCGGGAAAGACTTTAACCATTGGAATCGCGCTACAATACTGAGTATTTTGATTGGAATTGCGGTTGGAATTTCTATAAGTTTGATGAGTCCTGCTAAAGAAAACGATCACTTAGCCTTTGTTTTTCTATGTGGAATTATTAGCGTTTCCGGAATGACTTTACCCGGACTTTCAGGTTCGTTTATTTTGATACTTCTCGGAAACTATGTGTTATTATTGGTCGATTCTGTCAATGCTCTATTTGACACCTTTGCAGATATGTTTCGTGGCGATTTTGCATTTACCAGCAATCCTGAACGCATACGCGATTTAAAAATATTAGGCGTTTTTACCGCAGGTTCAACAGTTGGATTAGTGACCTTATCGCACCTTTTAAACTATGTGTTAAAACATTACAAACATGTGACAACGGCAATCATTATCGGATTCATTTCGGGTTCACTTGGCGTGGTTTGGCCTTGGAAAGAAACCATTTATAAAGTAGATGAAGCGGGTATATTTTTGTTAGATTCAAACGGAAAACAAATCATTCAAAATTACAAACGACTCATTCCCGATCTTGCTGCAAGCGAAACATGGATCGCCGTATTTTATATCCTTATTGGAATTTTAATCGTATTAGCCTTAGATTGGTATGGAAAACGAACAAAAAATGTTTAACTATTTATTCGGACTGCTCGGGAAAAATATTTCCTATTCTTTTTCCAAAGGGTATTTTTCTGATAAATTTAAAGTGTTACAATTGGACGATCATTCCTATACAAATTTTGACATTCCAACGATCAAAGACTTTCCTAAAATTTTTGAAGAAAACCAACATATCAAAGGAATGAATGTGACCATTCCGTACAAAGAAACGGTGATTCCGTACTTAAACAAATTACACAAAAAAGCAAAAAAAATAGGTGCTGTTAATACGATCAAAATTGAAAGCAACGGAAGTCTAACAGGATACAATACAGACTGTTACGGGTTCAAAAAATCAATCAAACCGCACTTGCAAAATCATCATAAAAAAGCATTGATTTTAGGAACTGGTGGCGCTTCCAAAGCGGTTGCTTTTGTATTTGAAGAGTTGAACATTCCTTACAAATACGTTTCAAGAAATCCGAAAAACAGTCAATCCATTTCGTATGACGATTTAAGCGAAAAAATCATGAAATCGCATTCCATTATTGTGAATTGCACGCCTTTAGGTACATTTCCAAAAATTGAAGATTGCCCAGATATTCCGTATAAATATGTTTCTAAAGACTTTTTATTGTTCGATTTAATCTACAATCCATCCGAAACAACCTTCCTCAAACTCGGACGTCTACAAGGCGCGCAAACTGCAAATGGCTACAAAATGCTAGAGTTTCAAGCAGAAAAAGCTTGGAAAATATGGAATTCTTAAAAAACCAGCACTTTTTACTGTAATTATTAAAGTTTCTCATCTGTAAAACTTTGTTCTTTTATCAGTTGTTAGTATATTCGGACTTTAAAGCTTGAAAAGGAACGAACCCAAACATTTTTATGATGTTAGAAGAAAAAGATGATACCCTGCAAAACGCAGCAAATAATTTAGAATCACAATCTACAACCGAACACACGGACGAAACTCCAGAAAAAGTGGAAGCCGTTGACAATGAAGTTGTAGAAGTTGAAGCTGAAGCCGAATCTGTAGTTGAAAAAGAAACCGAAGCCAACATTGAGGAAGTTGAGACAAAAACCGAAGTCGAAACTGAACATGAAGTTGAAATTGAAGCTGTAGTTGAAGAAAAAACCGAAGCCAACATTGAGGAAGTTGAGACTGAAACCGAAGTGGAAACTGAGGTAAAAGTGGAAGCGGAAGAAGTCGAAGAAGAATCAGAGCAAACGATAGAAGAACATCAAGAAGCTGTCAAAAATGTGCACGAAGGTGTTGCAGAAGATGCGGAAGATGAAAGTACCAATCAACGTCATGAAATTCCTGTATTAGATTATCATTCCATGTCAATGGAAGCATTAGTAGCCGAATTGGAAAAACTAGTGCGAAACGAAAAGGTTCAAGCAATAAAAGAGCATGTTGATGGAATTAAGTCTGAATTTAATGAGAAATTCAACGAAGTTCTAGAGCAAAGTAAAGAAGAATTTGTAGCCGAAGGTGGAAATCTTATTGACTTCCATTTTTCATTGCCAATCAAAGGAAAATTTAATGTCGCTTACAATTCATATCGCAGCAAACGCAACGATTATTATAAAAGTTTAGAAAAAGATTTAAACGCAAATTTAGAAAGAAGACTTGGGTTAATTGAAGAATTGAAAGGTTTATTGAATGTGGAAGAAAACATCAATGATACCTACAAACAGTTTAAGAAAATTCAAGAAGATTGGCGTAATGCAGGATCTATTCCGAAAACCCAGTACAACAATGTTTGGCGTACATATCACCATCATATTGAGCGCTTTTACGACTTTTTACATCTCAACAGAGATTTACGTGATTTAGATTTTAAACGCAATTACGAAGAAAAACAAAAAATTGTAGCGCGTGCTGAAGAGTTATCTAAAGAAGATGATAGTATTCATGCGTTTCGCGAATTGCAAAATTTACACCGAATCTGGAAAGAAGATATTGGTCCTGTTGCGAAAGAATTGCGTGAAGAAATTTGGAATCAGTTTAGTGCGGCAACCAAAATAATTCACGACAAACGTCAAGAATATTTTAAAAATATTGATCAAATTTACGAGCAAAATTTAATCATAAAAGAAGAAATCATTGAGAAAATTAATGTGATTTCTTCTGGAAATTATACGGTTCACAATCAATG
The DNA here is from genome assembly GCA_964351775.1 of uncultured Kordia sp. Lineage (GTDB taxonomy): Bacteria > Bacteroidota > Bacteroidia > Flavobacteriales > Flavobacteriaceae > Kordia. The sequence continues at coordinate 7,989 of CAYGPQ010000098.1, forward strand.
GCAAAATAAAATTAAAGAGATTGAAAAATTACGTCAAGAATTTTTCAATGCTGGAAAAGTTCCATTACGTGTAAACGAAGAAACGTGGGCAAAGTTTAAAAAAGCAGTGCGCGAATTTAATGCGAATAAAAACACGTTCTACAAATCATTAAAGAAAGAACAACAAGATAATTTAGCAAAAAAATTAGCATTGATTGAGTTGGCTGAATCGTTGAAAGATAATGACGATTTTGCAGCTACAACGCCTAAAATGAAGAAAGTACAAGCCGATTGGAAGAAGATTGGGCATGTGCCTAAGAAAATTTCTGATAAGATTTGGAAACAGTTTAAAAATGCTTGTAATCAGTATTTTGACAAATTACACGCTCAGAAAAACGAAGCAAATAAAGAAGAGAACGAAGCGTTAGAGAAAAAGAAAGCCTTCTTAGATGCTATGGAAACGTTTGAATTAACAGGCGATACCAAAAAAGATATTGAAACCATAAAGGATAAAATTGCCGAATGGAAAACTATTGGTAGAGTTCCGTTTAGCAAGAAAAATATAGACAATAAATTCAATAAGGTTATTGACGGATTGTTTAAAAAGTTAGACATTGACAAGCAAGAGTCTGAGTTGATTAAATACTCCAACCGTTTAGAGAATTTAGACGCAGACAAAATCAATTCGGAAGCTATTTTTATCCGTAGAAAAATTGATGAAATTTCTGCTGAAATTCGTCAGCTGGAAAACAATTTACAGTTTTTCTCCAATTCATCTTCTAACAGTCCAATGTTGAAAAAAGTACATCAAGATCTGGACAGACACAAGAAAGCATTGGACACTTGGAAAGCGAAATTAGACCAGTTACGATCGTTGTAAGAGTTTATAAGTTTTGCACTTCGACTTCGCTCAATGTGAAAGTTTATGAGTGAAAATTAAAAAAAATCTTTTATAAATATAAAATCCGTTTAGTTAAAACTTAGCGGATTTTTTTATTCCTTACTGATATTTGAAACCAGATCGAGTTCGGCTTGACGCCAACTCACAACTGACAACTACAACCGCTTCGCTTCTTCCCAAAACACGTCCATTTCAGTAAGTGTCATATCCATTAATGGCTTGTTGATAGCTGCAGCTTTTTGTTCTAAGTATTGAAAACGCTTGATAAACTTCTTATTCGTGCGTTCTAGTGCATTTTCTGGGTCTATTTTCAGGAAACGAGCATAATTAATCATAGAGAATAATACATCGCCAAATTCGGATTCCATGGCTTCTTGATCGTTTTTAGCGACTTCTTCTTTGAATTCTTGCAGTTCTTCTTCTAGTTTTTCCCAAACTTGTTCCGGCTCTTCCCAATCAAAACCAACACCCGCAACTTTATCTTGAATTCGATTTGCTTTTACCAAGGCTGGTAAGCTTTTCGGAACACCTTCTAAGACCGATTTTTTACCTTCTTTTAGTTTTAAATTCTCCCAATTGCGTTTGACATCTTCTTCATCATGCACCTCAACATCACTGTAAATATGCGGATGACGACTGATGAGTTTGTCACATATTCCGTTGGCTACATCTGCCATGTCAAAATTGTTCGTTTCGCTTCCAATTTTTGCGTAAAATACGATGTGCAAGAGCAAATCACCCAATTCTTTTTTGACTTCATCCAAATCATTTTCCAGAATTGCATCGCCCAATTCGTACGTTTCTTCAATCGTGAGATGACGTAAACTTTGGAGCGTTTGCTTTTTGTCCCACGGACATTGCGCGCGTAACTCGTCCATAATGGTCAATAAACGATCAAAGGCTTCTAATTGTGCTTTTCTGGAATTCATAAGATTGGTGTATAAGAATGACAAAACTAATGATTTTAATGGCAATCTTTGTATTTTTACACCACCAAAACACTACTTCATGAAAACATCTATCATTCACTTATATGCAAGAGAATTAGACAAACTCACATCCGAAATTGAGCAATACCAACACGAAGCTTCCCTTTGGAAAGTAACACCACAAATTTCAAATTCGGGTGGAAATTTATGTTTACATTTAATCGGAAACTTGCATCATTTCATTGGAAAATATATCGGAAATACTGATTATATCCGAAAACGTGACGAAGAATTTTCTACGAAAGATGTTCCAAAAACGACTTTACTTTCTGAAATTTCAACGGTAAAACAAACTGTGATTGCTTCACTTGAAAACTTTCCAATAGAAAAATTATCCGAAAACTACGCTATTGAAAAAAACGGAGAAATCGTTAGTAATGACTTTATGTTATTGCATTTACTCGCGCATTTAAGTTATCATATTGGACAGATTAATTATCATAGACGATTGCTTACTCTGAGCTAATCGAAGTGTTGGATTTTTAGACTTCTTTGATTATTGAACGTGTTAGATTATTTGACAGTTGGGTTGTATTTTTTTTAGACTATAAAGAGATCATTTTTTTAAATTTGAAGAATAAAAAACTACGTTACATTGAGCGAAGTCGAAATGTGGCACACTTTATGCCTAGTCCTAAAACATATAAATACAGGATTTTAATAAAAAATATTATTCAATTCCGTATTTTTGAACTCTTAAACTAAAAATAACAATGAAAAAAACACTGATCGCACTATGTATTCTATTCATAGGATTTAATGTGCAAGCACAAGACACCGATGCCGACGCAGCAAAACAGGCAAAAGCAATGGAGATGATGTCTAAAAAGGTTGACATGGATGTTAACGAAGAACTTTTTATGGCAGTCACTCCAAACACCTATGTTTCTGAAAGTCCAAAAGCAGTGATCATGGCAATGATGGTTCCTGAAACGTACGAGGCTTCTAGAAAGAAGATGAGCGAAAACTCTACAGAACAATTTAAAGTGACAAACCAAGGCGAAAAAGAAATAAATGGCGTGAAAGTGTTGTTTATGAATGGAACTAGCGAAGCGGAAGGAACTACCTTGAATAACACGGTTTATTGCGTAAAGTATGACGAAGAAACTTGTATTATGTTCATCGGAATGGTAGAAAATGGAGCAGATCAAAAATATACGGATGCCGTTGCAAAAGCAGCAAATTCAGTGATTAAGAAACACACGAAGTAATAGCATTTACTTCTTATACAGCATAAAAAAATCCAGCAAATTGCTGGATTTTTTTATGACTAAACTTTGTGTGTTTTGTGTTATTCTTCTTCTGAGGAAGCTTCCACGGAGAAATCTGTCATTCCTTTCGAATGCAACAAATTGTACCATTGAATTACTTTTTTAATATCGCTTGGATATACTCTTTCTTGGTCATATTCTGGTAATACTTCCGAAAAGTAATCTGCCAATACCGCTTTTGATTCTTTATGATTTACAGAAGCTGCTGCCCCGTTTTCTTTTTCTTTTACTTTTTCTAAAACTGCTGCTAATGGAATTTCTTCCGTATATGTATAAATAGCAATTTCAGAAAGTAAACTTACATTGTGGCGTAAACTTACAGAGATTTTTTTTCCGTCAGTTAATGATTCTGCAACAAAACCATTACGCGTTTGCGTTTTTAATTCATAAAGTCCTGGTTTCCCAGAAATAGCTAATATTTTATCTAAACCCATACTGTATTTTTTCTAACTTTTGGATGGCAAATATACAGATTGTACCTATTCCATCGCTTTTTTTAACGTTATTTTTAGTGAAACTCATTTTTGACAAGCTCAATAGAGCAAAGTGAACGTTGTTAGTTGAACTAACTCTGTTTAAAAACAGAGTCTACTCATTATCTATTTATAAAGTTATCGCATTTTTTTTGCATCTGGAAAGCGCATTTTATAATCTACTTTAATGCGTCCACGCGAAATATTTGTCAATCTTCCTTTTAATAAACGTCTTTTTAGAGGAGATAGTTTATCGGTAAACAAAATTCCTTCGATATGATCGTATTCGTGCTGAATCACTCTAGCCGCTAAACCGTCGTATGTTTCTACGTGCTTTTGAAAGTTTTCATCCAAATATTCAATTTTGATACTTTCTGGACGGAATACATCTTCACGAACATCAGGAATACTCAAACAACCTTCATTAAAAACCCAAGGTTCACCATCGCGCTCAATAATTTTTGCATTGATAAACACTTTCTTCATACCTTCTAATTGCTTTCTTTGCTCCTTATCTAAATCTTCATCTTCTGCAAATCCGGTGGCATCAATTATAAACAAACGAATTGACAATCCTATTTGTGGAGCCGCCAATCCAACACCATACGCATTGTACATGGTTTCAAACATGGTTTCTAATAACGTATCTAAATTTGGATATTCTGGTGTAATATCGTTAGCTACATTTCGTAAAACAGGATCGCCAAAAGCGACAATTGGTACTATCATATTCGTATTATTTGTATAGATAAGATTGCAAGATAATCGTTGCACTTATTTCATCTATGAGACTTTTATTTTGACGTTGTTTCTTTTTCAATCCGCTATCAATCATGGTCTGAAATGCCATTTTTGAAGTAAAACGTTCGTCTACACGTTTTATCGGAATCGTTGGAATTGCTTTGGTTAATAGTCGAATAAACTCAATGATTAATACTTCACTTTCGGAAGCTTCATAGTTCATTTGTTTGGGTTCTCCTACCAAGAATAATTCCACATTTTCTTTGCTCACATAGTCTTTCAAAAAATGGATCAAATCGTGCGTACGAACGGTCGTTAAACCAGAAGCAATGAGTTGCATCTCGTCGGTTACGGCAATTCCCGTACGTTTCTTTCCATAATCAATTGCTAGAATACGAGCCATGTAAAATTTTGGCAAAAATAAGGTTTATATTTTAATGTGTATAAAAATTGGTGGAATTATTATTGTAATGATAGTTTTTGCTGGAATTGTTAGATTGTTAGATTGTTAGATTGTTAGATTGTTAGAAATATATGTTTTTACGGAAAACCGTTATAAATTTTGAAATCTTACGATTAATTTTATAAATAAATATTTAAAAAATTACATATTATGGAAAATAAAGACAACCCAAGTACATCCGCCGTTTTTCCAATTGCACTATTGATAGCTGCTGGATGTTTTTTTTATTACATATATACTGACCCTTATTACCTATTTCACGAATATACACTCAAAGAAAAAATTATTGCCTTCGTGATTTCATGTTTTTTAGGAGGAATTATTTTTGGTTTCGCATCGGGAATTATCAATGCTATTTATAAAGCAATTATCGAAATAATAGTAGTAGTAGTTTTAACTGGTAATGTTATTTACATCGCAGCCAATTATAATAAGGTGAGATATCTAATAAGTAACTCTCAAGTAGAAACGAGTGATAAAATTATTGAGATAATCTTAATTTTGCTTTTACTTCTTTTATGTAATGTTATATTTGTAGTTATATTACTTCCATTTGCAAGAATAGCTAAAAGTGATTTATTGGATGGAGAAGGTTTTTTTGAATAACGTATTAATTTGATAAAAATATAACCGTAGTTCAGATAAAAAAAGAACCTAGTAAAATTCTAAATTCAACACTAAATTCTTGCAAAAAACAGCCCGCATCCATTCCCTCGATTCTTTACGCGCCATCATGATGTTATTGGGATTGGTGTTGCATTCCGCATTAACCTATAATGTCACAAATCATGGAGATGCTTGGAATTTGAAAGATCCAGAAACGACGAATGTTGCCACAGATTTCTTGGTATTATTAATTCACTCGTTTCGAATGCCTATCTTTTTTCTAATTGCAGGTTTTTTTGGCGCGATGCTTTTCTATGAGCGAAAACCCTTGAAAATGATCTCCAATAGAATGTCAAGAATTGCATTTCCGTTCGTTGTTTTTCTATTCGTCCTTTCCCCTATCCTGACTTTTGTATTTCGATATGCAGCTTTTACATTTGATGCGTTGTCAGGTGTTCTAACAACTACCCTAGCTCCTTTTTCTGAAATTTACTTTTACATACCCAAAGGAACGGCGCATTTGTGGTTTTTGTACTATTTAATATATGTAACAGGTTTTTCAGTGCTATTAGGACTTTTATTAAAAAAAACACCGAAACTCACGCAAAAAATCACACGTATTTTCAATTATATCATCCAAAGACCATTTGTACGAATTGTTTTTTTCGCAGGAATCACTTTTATATTACTTTCTATTTTAAAAACACCAATGATTGACGCTTCCACTTCATTAATACCTGATATGAATACTTTTTCATGTTACTTATTTTTTTATTTGGTTGGATGGATCTTATACAAATCGAAACAACATTTACATACGATCATGCGTTACGACTGGCTTTGCACAGTACTCGCCGTTATTCTCGTCATAAGTCAAGGTGTCATTATTCAATATTCGGGACTTGGATTAGCGCCAAACAGCAATTCTTCTTTATTAATTGCATTTAGCGCGTTCATTGTTTGGCTGTTTATTTTTGGCATTACAGGACTTTTTATTCGGTACGGAAGTAATCATTCTAAGCGAATGCGTTATATTTCAGATGCTTCGTATTGGGTATATTTAATTCATTTACCGTTGACAATTATCTTTCCAGTTGTTGTTTGGAAATTACCCATTGGCGCGATTCCAAAGTTTTTATTGGTGCTGTTAGGAACTACAATTGTTTGCTTTGTAACGTATCATTATTTCGTTCGAAATACCTTTATAGGGAAGTTTTTGAATGGACGAAAATATCCGAGAAAGAAATTATAATTATATAAAAAAAGACGAACGTCATTTCACGCTCGCCATTTTTTGAATTCTAAAATAGTTTAATAAGGGTTTTCAGTTCTTATATAATCACATACGACTCCTTCAGTACAATCAATAGTTGGACAAGACAAACATGACCAACAACTGACTACAGTCAAAGTAGGATACACTCCACCTTTTACAGTTTTATTACTTAGATCAGAAATTGACTTTTTGTTTAAATTTAAATTTTTAATTTCTCTTTTTTTCATGATATAAAATTTTAATAGTTAGACACTTACACTCTATAAGGCTTTAATATTTCTATAAATTTCATTAAATAATAACTGTCAAAAATGACATTCACACTTACATTTATGAAAATTGCAATTCAAGTTAATCATATAACCTAATTAAGAAGATGATTGGTTAAATTATCAAACGAGTAAAGACTTTCTAAAACCATTAAAAACTATAATTTTATATTCATATCCATAGAATCTGTTAGATATATAAATTTTCAATCAATTATCCACTAGAACATTTTATATTTGTGTTTGAAAACTGTTCGCATTCGTGTGAAGGATAGTAGCGGCATCCTCCCGATTTTCTCGGGAGATACAGCGAATAGCCTGACCGCCATTTTCGGCGGGCACACCCAAAAAATAAAAGTCAAAAAATTACAAAACATACACGCATGATCGCATTAAAAGAAACCATTGAAAACACTTGGGACAACCGAGAATTATTGAAAAACTCAGCCACACAAGCGGCAATTCGTAACGTAATTGATTTGTTAGATGTTGGACAATTGCGCGTTGCAGAACCCACTGAAAACGGTTGGCAAGTGAACGAATGGGTGAAAAAAGCAGTGGTTTTATACTTCCCGATTCAGAAAATGGAAACGTTGGAAACTGGTATTTTTGAATTTCATGATAAAATTCCACTGAAAAGAGGCTATGCCGAAAAAGGAATCAGAGTGGTACCACATGCTATTGCACGTCATGGCGCATATATTTCCAGAGGTGTGATTATGATGCCAAGTTATATTAATATTGGCGCGTATGTAGACGCTGGAACCATGGTTGACACTTGGGCAACGGTTGGAAGTTGTGCACAAATTGGTAAAAATGTACACTTATCTGGTGGTGTTGGAATTGGCGGCGTTTTAGAACCTTTGCAAGCGGCACCAGTGATTATTGAAGATAATGCGTTTATCGGATCGAGATGTATTGTGGTAGAAGGTGTTCGTGTGGAAAGTGAAGCGGTTTTAGGCGCAAATGTGGTCTTAACTGCATCCACAAAAATTATAGATATTACGGGCGATGAACCGATTGAAATGAAAGGTCGTGTTCCAGCAAGATCGGTTGTGATTCCTGGAAGTTATACGAAAAAATTTCCAGCAGGCGAATATCAAGTTCCATGTGCATTAATCATCGGAAAACGTAAAGAAAGTACCAACAAAAAGACTTCATTGAATGACGCATTGCGCGAACATGATGTGGCGGTTTAAACAAAAACAGGCTTCGAGAACCTCAGCCTTCGAGAACCTCAGGCTTCTTTTAGGAAACGTACAAAATAGTGGACTGACTTATACAACTTAGATTTTTAGATCAAAAAAACTGAAAAGGCGCATTCAGAAAATAACTCTATTTGAGTTGATTATATTATAAAAATCCAA
>CAYGPQ010000099.1:0-16290 GCA_964351775.1 uncultured Kordia sp.
TTTTCGGGTGCGCGTTGTGTGTTGTCGTTTTTGCATTCTCACTTCGATATTCGATATTTCTTATTCGATATTCAGTATTCACTTGGTGGTTTTCAGTATTCACTTGGCGGTTGTCAGTTGTCGGTTTTCAAGTTTTACTTCGATATTCGATATTTCTTATTCGATATTCAGTATTCCGGTTGTCAGTTCGAGCGCAGTCGAGAACCTTTTGAATTACTAAAGTTAATCAACTTCTAAAATTTCACTTCAACATTCGATATTTTTTATTCGATATTCAAATTTCCTTTCGTCAGTTCCCTAATCCCTAACACCTAATACAAAATACTTTCCAATTTAACATTTTGAATTTAACATTTAACATCTCGACTGCGCTCGATGTGACACATTTTAGATTTATAATTATGTATCTTTGTATTCCTGTTTGGAAACGTTATAACTATGATTGACACCTTACCAAAAGATAAAAAAATACTCTTGTTTGACGGCATTTGCAATCTGTGCAATAGTTCTGTAAACAAAGTTATTTCGCATGATAAAAACGATGTATTTCGCTTTGCGTCTTTACAATCGGATATTGGTTTGGCGATTCAGAAACATTTACAGATTGATCCAAAAAAGTTAGATTCTATCATTTTATACGAACCTGGTGTTGCGTATTATCATAAATCAACGGCGGCTTTGAAAATCATGAATGAATTTGGTGGTTTGTGGAAATTGACACAAGCGTTTTATATTTTTCCAGAAGCTTTACGAAATGTTGTCTATAATTTTATTGCCAAAAACCGGTACAAATGGTTTGGAAAACAAGATAGTTGTACAATTCCTACTCCGGAGTTGAAGGCTAAGTTTTTGGGGTGATTCTTTCAAAAAACTTTCTCATTTTTTCTAAAGATTTCAATAATGAGGTAATGATACAAGTATAATATTACTTTCAATACAAGAAAAAGAGCACTTCACACAATAAACACTTTATTCCTTAAAAAAAAACTATTTTTCTATTGTTTATTAACCATAAAAGAAATAACAAATTATGAAAAAAGTATTTATTATTTTACTTGTCTCTATGACACTTTTCGGATTCAAAGATGGGATTAGTGGAGGCTCTGAACTATTGAATGAGACAATTACAGAAGATTATGAAAATATATATCTCGTGTCTAAGGAAGTATTATCAAAAGTTGATCTCAAAAAGTATGAAGTCAAAGAAGTAAAAAGTTCTCAATCAGTCAAAGAGTTAATGACATTATTAACTAATTCTAAAGTTGAATTAGTTCTTATTAAGGATTCTAAAAACAAAGTGATTTGCGCTTTTACAGCTATGGAAGCTGTGTATGTTAGTACTGGCAATGATGTTATGCAATCTAGAATAAGCAAAAAAGATGCTAAAAAAATAAAGAAACGATGTCAAAAATATTGTAAGGGTAATCCTCCTCCAAATTGTCAAGGTACTGTAGTCGGTTTACCAAGCCCAGGTGGTGGCTGTCATTGTATGTGTATTCCTGATATAGACATTTGGGATATTAAAATAGAAGATATGTTAGGTCCTGACTTCGGTAAGTACAATTAAAAGAAGACGATGATTAAAAGGCGATTTGTGAACAAATCGTCTTTTTTTATGACCATTCAACTTAAAAAATTACAATTGGTATACTTTTCGCTTTGTTTCTTCTGAAAAAATTAAAACACTTCATACATTTACACTATCAAAGAAAAATAACATGAAACACTACATACTTACAGCATTCCTCCTATTGGTAACGATTTCCACATTCGCACAGAAAAAAGAGAAAATTAAAGGAAATCGGGAAGTTACCACGGTTATTCATGAATTGGATCCGTTTACAAGCTTGGATGTAAAAGAAGCACTTGAAATCACGCTTATTAATGGAACATCATCGCAAGTAGAAATTAGTACCGACGAAAATTTACACGAAGTATTTTCTATTGAAGTTGTGGATGGAACACTAAGTATTTCCACTACTAAAGAGATTCGAAGCAGTAAGAAATTGGAGATTTTTGTCACGATTTCGGATAGCTTACAACGGATTCACGTAGAAGGAAAAGCAGAATTGAAATCGTTGACGACACTAAACATCTACAAAGCAGAAATCAATATCATGGGTGACGCAGAAGTCGATTTGAAAATTAAATCGGATTCGCTAGCCATCAATAGTTTTGGGAATGCGGAACAACAATATCAAATAAATACCAACGAATTGATTTTGACAGCTTTTGAAAATTCAAGCATGAAAGCCAACATAACTGCTACAAAAGTAACTTCGCGTGTAGAATTTGCAGAAGTGCGATTGGAAGGAAAAACCGATAGTTTATTTTTGGAAGTGAAAGAAAAAGGCGAATTTATCGCGCCAAAATTCACAGCTAAAGAAATTAGCGTGACGGCTACCGAACAAGCGAAAGTTGTGGTCAATGCAACGGAATCTATTACGATTGACGCGCATGATAACTCAGAAATTAGTCTTTTAGGAAATCCAACGTCGATTAATATGCTTAAATTTGAGGAAGAAGCTGTGTTGCGGAAGATTGATGAGAATAAAAAAGGCTTTTTGAAACGGATTTTTTAAAAAAAGTTGACATAGCAAGCATGGGCACATTTTTTACCATTATCATCATTTTAACGATTGTATTTGTGATCGGATTTACGGTTTTAATTGCGTTTGTAATTAAAAAATCAACCACACCAAAAACACCCGAATTTATCGCGAATGAAAAGCAACAACTGTATGACAATGTGTTGAAAAAACGCAAAGAGTTGCATCCACACAAAGTGGAACTATACCGTAAAGTTACGGATGCAATGGTTTTTAATTATACAAAAGCGGTGACGTATTATAAACTTTCAGGTGTTATTTTGAACGAACAACGCAAACCAATTGTCGCTTTTGAACGCATTGAACGCGGCATGCACACCAAAGGTCATTTGTACGCAACGACGAAGAAACAAACCTTTTATTTCGACTTTACAGGCTTGGAAGCTACCTTTTATTGTGATGAAAAATTGTTAGGTCGATTCGACAAAACAGGAACGATTTATAATGCGAATGAGACAGTTATTGGACATGCAAAACATCCGGTGAAAGCTTCTTTTGATTTGCAATTGTTTAAAACAACACAGCATCGTTTGGGCGAAGGACTTTTTCCATTAACGCTCAATGGCAGACAATTAGCAACGATTAATGTCGCGCCAAATTATGATGATATTGGATACAATCCTTCTGTCGAAAGTGTTTTTGAAGACTTAGGTTTTGGTACACCAATTATTACATTAACTGATACACCAATTGCCGAAGAAGAAAACTGGTTATTAGCGTTTGCAATTTTTGAAACGGCTTTTCATGGACATTGGCTCATTCCTTAATTGAAACAAACTAAAAAGTAACAAATAAATAAAGCATCAACTCAAAAATGAATTGACGCTTTACCATTGCTCCCTAAAACAATTTGCAATTACTTAGTAGTGATCCGGACAACAAAATCCTCCGCCACTACATGCCCAATTTGGTGGACAATCAGAATCGCGATCACAATAAATCATAATACCACCATTGATCTTAGATTGTGTTTCTTTGCTTAATGTTTCAGCATTTTGCACGTTTAAAATTTTTTTTAACATAATGTTCGTTTTTTTGTTTGATTCTTACTCTATTCAGGCTTTTCAGATAACGCCTTTTTGTATTTCTAATGTAAGAATAAACACAAGTTAACCTGTCAATCCCGATAAATGTTAACGAATTTGAGTAAAGGTTGACTTTTTTATAAATTGTGAATGCTGAATGCTGAATTTTAGATATAGAGGTTTTTATTTCTAAACTATTAAAAGTAGAGCGAAAAGCGAAAAAATAAATTTTAAATGCTAAATTATAAATGTAAAAGTTTTTCTTTCTAACATACTAACATACAAACATATCATAATGCCGTAATACCAAGAGCGAAGCGATATCAAAAGCTAAGTACGTCTAAAACAACCCAATCTGTCCGTCACCTGAAATTGGTGGGGTTTCATTGGAATCTGAATCATTTTTTGGCTTCTCAGGGTTTTCGTTTCCATCCACAGTTTCTTCATCTACAACTTCCATTTCTTCCGCAGGAATTTCTTCTTCTTCCTCATAAGGCAATGATTCCAAAACATTGACTTGACGAATTTTATCTGTGGTTAATTGATTTCCAAGTGCTTTGATTCCTTTGACAGCAATAAACTCTTCCATGTTGATCTCCATTGGAGGTTTTTGCTCTTTTCCACGTTGTTTAGAGAATACTACTTCTGCCATCGGTCGCCAATCGGTCATCACAATTTCCAACTGAGATTTTGGATGTTCTGTAATAAACAATTCGACTTTTGATGTATTTTCAACCAAGAAGCGTTTGACGTAATAGCGTTCTTTTTCGCCATCAAAATAGATCACAGAAATTGGTTTTTTCGGCTTCCACTTTTCCAACACAATCATGTCATCGTCAAAATGTGTGGTTAATTCAGGTAAAATGGTTTTGAGCTCTCCTTTCTGATTGATGATTAATAAACGATCTTGCCCTTTAAATTCTCCTATAAGTTCACCTCTACCATCAACATTTAAACGTTGTACCGTATCATCAAACCATATTTTACGCGGTTTTAAGGTAGAAACTCCTTTTTCTTTAAGTTCGATACGTTTGATAGCATATTTCGTCACAATATTTCCTTTAACCGCTCTACCTTTTATCGATAAATCAGCAAAATCAATATCCCATTTCAGCTTTTTAATACTTCCTGCTTGACGTAATAAAATGGTAATAATTTCCGCTTCTCCATTAGGATTGGCAGAAAAATACGTCATCATAGAATCTTTAGTTCCTTGCGTTAAATCGTATTCTTTATCACGAGTGACACCAGTTACCGCAAAACGTTTGATATAACTTGGACCGCTTTTACCATCACGATATACCATGTTGTAAATGGTGCGTTTGTCTTTTTTCTTGAAAATGGCAACATGAATGATATTTTTACCAACAAATGTTTTGGCATCCACTTTTGTGATTTGCATTTTTCCATCACGTGTAAACACAATAATATCATCAATATCCGCACAATCCGTTACATATTCGTCTTTTTTGAGTGAAGTTCCTACAAAACCTTCTTCCCTATTGACATAAAGTTTTGTATTTCGAATGACTACTTTTTTGGCATCCACATCATCAAACATTCTGATTTCTGTTTTACGCTCTTTTCCTTCTCCGTATTGCTTTTTTAATCGCGTAAAGTAATCAATTGCATAGGTAATAAGGTTGTCTAAATGATGTTTTACTTGCGCAATACTATCTTCCAAAGCATCAATTTTTTGTTGTGCTTTGTCAATATCAAATTTAGAGATCCGCTTGATACGAATTTCAGTCAACCGAACGATATCTTCTTCGGTAACCGCACGTTTTAGATGCGTGATATGTGGCTTTAAACCTTCGTCAATTGCTTTGATAACGCCTTCCCACGTTTCTTCTTCTTCTATTTCACGATAGATTCTCTTTTCTATGAAAATTCGTTCTAACGAAGCAAAATGCCATTGTTCTTGTAATTCTTCTAATTGAATTTCTAATTCAGCTTTTAATAATTGAACCGTATGATCCGTAGATCTTCGCAGCATTTCTGAAACGCCAATAAATAATGGACTATTTTCAGAAATGATACAACCCAATGGCGATATTGAACTTTCACAGTTTGTAAAAGCATACAACGCATCAATGGTTTTATCGGGTGAAATATTGCTAGGCAAATGCACTAAGATTTCTACATCCGCAGCCGTGTTATCTTCAATTTTTTTGACTTTTATTTTTCCTTTGTCATTTGCTTTTAGAATTGACTCAATCAATGAGGTCGTATTTGTTCCAAAAGGAATTTCAGTAATGACTAATGTATATTTGTCTAGCTGTGAAATTTTAGCCCTGACACGAACTTTTCCACCACGCAATCCATCGTTATAATTGCTAATATCCATAATTCCCGATGTTGGGAAATCTGGATAGAGTTGAAACTTTTTTCCTTGTAAATGCTTGATAGAAGCATCAATCAGTTCCAAAAAGTTGTGTGGCAATATTTTGGTAGATAAACCAACCGCGATTCCTTCTGCGCCTTGTGCTAAGAGCAAAGGAAATTTTACAGGAAGATTAACAGGTTCGTTTTTACGTCCGTCATAGGATAATTGCCAATCGGTAATTTTTGGACTGAACACCACATCCAATGCAAATTTTGACAAACGTGCTTCTATATATCGAGAAGCTGCCGCGCGGTCACCTGTCAGAATGTTTCCCCAGTTTCCTTGCGCATCAATCAACAAATCTTTTTGACCAATTTGCACCATGGCATCCGCAATACTTGCATCTCCGTGCGGATGGTATTGCATGGTATGCCCAACAATATTGGCTACTTTATTATAACGTCCATCATCCAAATCTTTCATTGAATGCATAATACGCCGTTGTACAGGTTTAAAACCATCTTCAATAGCAGGCACAGCTCTTTCTAAAATTACATACGAAGCATAGTCCAAAAACCAGTCTTTGAACATTCCTGTAACCTTAGTGATCGTTTCTTGTGCATTGTTATCATGTTGCTGATTTTCAGCATGTAATTCGTCGTTATGTTCTTCCATTAAGAAATTTCGTTGTTATGCTTTATGACTTTGTCTAAAGATTTTTTTAGTGCTGCTTTTTTTCTTCTACTTAAAAGTGAAATATTAAAATGCACGCGTTTGGTTTTATTACTTCTTGATTTGATATAGAGATAGAGTCTACTAAACATTATGTAGTTCTTTATTCGATATCGCTTTAGTTTTTCTTTCGGAAATTCAGCTCTACGTTCTCTATAATTGATAAAATTTGAGATGAATAATCCTTTATTAATGAACGTCAATACATTTCCATCACTGTCAAATTCAAAGTATTTAGCTGAACTGTAAACAATTATGAAAAAAACCACCAACGATATCGGAATGCTATACCAAATATTTATTTTATGAGAATCTTCTCTAAAAAAGAAAAGATAGAGCATTGTTATGACACCTCCAATTCCTATAAAAAAGTAGAGAAATGAGATCCAATTTCTCGATTTTGCATTGTCAAACCGCATAGTATACCCTTATTTTTCATCTATGAGGTCTAACTCTACCTTTAGATTGTTAATAATAAATTCTTGTCTATCAGGGGTATTTTTTCCCATGTAGAATTGTAATAATTCTTCAATAGATGTTTCTTTGTCTAACATAACTGGATCTAAACGAATATCATCTCCGATGAAATGTTTGAATTCATCAGGTGAGATTTCTCCCAAACCTTTGAATCGCGTAATTTCAGGTTTTCCAGTTAGTTTATGTATGGCAGCTTGTTTTTCTTCTTGACTGTAACAGTAATAGGTTTCTTTTTTGTTTCGAACTCTGAATAATGGTGTTTGTAAGATATACAAATGTCCTTCTTTGATCAATTCTGGAAAGAACTGCAAAAAGAAGGTAATTAAGAGTAATCGAATGTGCATTCCGTCTACATCGGCATCCGTTGCAATGACAATGTTGTTATAACGTAAATCTTCTAAGGATTCTTCAATGTTTAAGGCAGCTTGCAATAGATTGAATTCTTCGTTTTCGTAGACAATTTTTTTGGACATTGCATACGAGTTTAAAGGTTTTCCACGCAGACTAAATACCGCTTGAGTATTAACATCTCTGGATTTCGTGATAGATCCCGAAGCCGAATCTCCTTCCGTAATGAATAAGGTAGATTCTAAACGTCTATCTTTTTTTACATCGCCTAAATGAACTCTACAATCGCGTAGTTTTTTATTATGCAAACTTGCTTTTTTAGCACGTTCTTTGGCTAATTTTCGAATTCCAGAGAGTTCTTTACGTTCACGTTCTGCTTGCAGAATTTTACGCTGCATTTTATCAGCTACCTCTGGATTTTTATGTAAATAGTTGTCTAAGTATTTTCCAACAAAGTCATTGATATAGGTACGAACCGTTGGCAATTTTCCGCCCATTTCAGTAGAACCCAATTTTGTTTTTGTTTGCGATTCAAAAACGGGTTCCATTACTTTGATGCTCACCGCAGAAATGATGGACTTACGTACATCAGATGCTTCAAAGCTTTTTCCGTAAAAGTCACGAATGGTTTTCACGATCGCTTCTCTAAAAGCAGCTTGATGCGTTCCACCTTGCGTGGTATGTTGTCCGTTTACAAACGAATGATATTCTTCGCTGTATTGGGTTTTACTATGTGTAATTGCTATTTCGATATCATCACCTTCTAAGTGAATAATCGGATATAACATGTCGTCTTTGTTGTTGTTGTCTTCTAAAAGATCTTTTAAACCGTTTTCAGAAAAGAATTTTTCACCATTGAAAAGAATGGTCAATCCCCTATTTAGATACACATAGTTACGAAGCATTTTCGCAACATATTCTGTTCGGTATTTATAGTTTTTAAAAATTGCTTCATCGGGTATGAACGTAACTTTTGTTCCACGTCTGCGAGAAGTTTCATCTAAAAATTCTTGATCAATAAGGTTTCCTTGTTCAAATTCTGCAGCACTCGATTTTCCATCACGAGAAGATTCGACCCTAAAATATGAAGATAATGCGTTTACCGCTTTAGTACCAACTCCATTTAGTCCAACAGATTTTTTAAAGGCTTTGGAATCGTACTTTCCTCCTGTGTTCATTTTGGAAACTACATCAACCACTTTCCCTAGAGGAATTCCACGACCGTAATCGCGCACAATCACTTTGGTTCCTTGAATAGAAACTTCAATTGTTTTTCCAGCGCCCATGACATATTCATCAATGGAATTGTCTAATACTTCTTTGACAAGAATATAGATTCCATCATCTGCGGAAGAACCGTCACCCAATTTTCCGATATACATTCCCGGTCGCATACGAATATGCTCTTTCCAGTCAAGTGAACGTATATTATCTTCGGTATATTGTGTGTCTTCTGTCATTGATTGAGGTGCTTTTAGGGTTCGACGCTAATATACTACATACCATCAAAAAATAAAACAGGAACGACTGAAAATAATCAACAAAAAGCGCACTATTTTTGTGAATACTGCGCTTTTTTAGTACTATTTTAATTATTGGCTTTTATTCTGACCAATAACGAAGTGTTACCTCCACAAATCCATCAATTCCAACAAGGCTAGCATCTAAAGTTACTGTGCTACTTGAGGCACCATCAAAATACCCGCTATACGCATCAAAACGATAGGTTCCAGCAGGTAAGTTTGAGAAGATATCAATACTGTAGTAATCTGTATAAAAAATTTCGCCAGTTGCTTGATTTGTTGCCGCATAGCCAGGCAATGTTCCTGCTGGAACAGATGCTCCAGAACGCTCATCCACTAATAAAATACGAACATTGTACGTCACTGCCAAGGACTTCAACGCAGCAGCTTCTGTTTTGATTTCTTTTGCAAGAGCAATTTGATTGTTGAGCAATCCACGGATTTCACGGATTAATTGACGTGCTGTGTTTCTGTTGTTTTGCTGAATTGCAGTTTGTAGTGCCGCGCTTTTGATACGAACAAAATCTTCATTTCCTTCAATGGTAGAAGCTTTACTTTGAATACTACTAGGATCAATGTTGCTGTTTCCTTGCGCAGCTTGTCCGATGTAATAGATAACTTCATCGCTGTATTCTTCAACAACTTCCATACTTACATCCATAATTTGAAGATACGTAGTAACATCTGCATTGACATTGTTGTTTACTAAGTAATCAACCGTTACTACTTTTAAAGCAGCTTTTACTCTTACTGCTTCCACTCTAATAATTTCTGCAGAATCAAAAGTTTCGTCTAAGTCATCGATTACTGATTGTTGTGCTTGCATATTCATAATGAATAGCATCAGCAATGCACTAAGTGCGTGCGTAAATTTTTTCATGATCATTTAATTTATTTGGTTATCATGCTAAGTTACGAACGAAATGTATCTAAATGATTACTGTTATATCATAAAAATCTTAATGTTTTGTCGTAATTATATCAAAAGAAAATGGTTTCGTAACATCAAAAAGAGCGCAAAATCTTTTGAATAGTGCGCTCTTTTAGATTTATTTATGGTGCTGATTTTTATTCAGACCAATAACGAAGTGTAACCACAATAAATCCATCGTTTCCTTCTAAACTTGAACTTAACGTTACCACTTCACTAGAGGAACCATCAAAATATCCGCTATAGGAATCAAAGCGATACGTTCCTGCTGGTAAATTGCTAAATTCATTATAATCATAATAACTAGGATAGTATATCTGATTTGTGTCTAAATTAGTAGCAGCATAACCAGGTAGTGTTGTAGGATCAACAGATTGCCCGGAATTTTCATCAACAAGTTCAATACGAACATCGTAGGAGATTCTTACCGTTTTTGAATCGGTAATTTCTGCTACCGTAGCTTGATCGTTTTGCAGATTAGATTTTTGAGCTTGCACGTTTACAGCAAACAATAGCATTGCACTTAGTGCATACATTACTTTTTTCATGATAGTATAATTTATTTGGTTATCATGTAAAGTTACGAACAGTAGCTATCTAAATGTTTACTGTTATATCGTAAAAGTATTAATGTTTTCTCTTACTTATTTTAGACATTAAATAAGAAGTGCATTACATCGCCATCATTTACAATGTATGTTTTTCCTTCTACTGAAAGTTTTCCAGCTTCTTTTACTTTCGCTTCGCTTCCATAAGTTACATAGTTATCATATTTAATAACTTCCGCACGAATGAATCCTTTTTCAAAGTCTGTATGAATCACTCCAGCAGCTTGCGGCGCGGTTGATCCAATAGGAATAGTCCAAGCACGCACTTCTTTTACACCTGCTGTAAAGTAGGTTTGCAGATTTAATAATTTGTATGCAGAACGAATTAAGCGAGCAACACCTGCTTCTTCCAATCCGATGTCTTCTAAGAATAGTTGGCGCTCTTCATAGTCTTCCAATTCAGCAATGTCCGCTTCAGTTCCGACAGCTAACACAATAATTTCAGCATCTTCATCTTTGATGGCTTCTTTTACTTTTTCTACATACGCATTTCCTGATTTAGCCGAAGCTTCATCTACGTTACATACATATAAAATTGGCTTTGCCGTTAATAGCTGAAACCCTTTTATCAATTCTGCTTCATCATCCGTTACATCAACAGCTCTTGCAGATATTCCTTGTTCTAAATATCCCTTAAATTTGAGCAAAACTGCTTGTTCTTTCTGCGCCTCTTTGTTTCCAGTTTTTGCTGCTCTATTGACTTTTTCTAGACGCTTTTCAACCGTTTCTAAGTCTTTTAATTGCAATTCTATATCAATCGTTTCTTTATCACGAATTGGATCAACACTTCCATCAACATGTACAATATTGTCATTATCAAAACAACGTAAAACGTGCATAATGGCGTTACATTCACGAATGTTTCCTAAGAATTGATTTCCCAATCCTTCACCTTTACTCGCACCACGAACCAATCCAGCAATATCTACAATTTCAACAGTTGCTGGCAACACACGTTGTGGATTTACCAATTCTTCTAACTTTTCCAATCGTGCATCTGGCACATTTACCACACCTAAATTTGGTTCAATCGTACAAAATGGAAAGTTTGCACTTTGTGCTTTTGCATTCGATAAACAGTTAAATAAGGTTGATTTTCCAACATTTGGTAATCCTACAATTCCAGCTTTCATGTCTTAATTTTTGATAAAAATTTCGTGGTGCAAATATAGTATTTATGTGTAGATATTATAATTTTATTTTTGATAGACTTCTTAGGCGTTTTAGACTTACTTAGACGTGTTTGATTTTTGCTTTATTTTGACTGAATTTTGTCAAAGTTTTCATTTCAAAAACGAAATGCACGTTCTTGTCTTTTTATGCTTGCATCAATAATAATTCCTATAAAAATTAATAATGAAACTGCCGAAATTACGATGAGTTTGTTTGTAATTGATATTCCTGCATCAATTCCAAATCCGACAGCGAATGAAATCGCAAAACTAACTCCGAAAGTTGTATAATAATTGTAGGGTACAAACTTCATTTTTCTTCTTAGAAACTTTTTAAAACTCGCCAGTTTTTGTTTGAAGATTTCATTATTGAACGATGGTATTTTTTCAAGCGCTAAGTATTTGATATAAATTTCAATGTTGTCTAATTGTTCTTGACTTAATTCTTTTTCTTTTAGATTGCTTAAAATCTTAATGAAATTTTCAAACGTCTTAAATTCTGCTCTATCTATTGTTTTGAAAAGTTGTTTTTTAAGGAAGATAATAGTTCCTTTTAAATCATTCGTTTCTTGAATTGAATCAACACCAACCAATTCACTCATTTCTACATTTAAAGCAACGGAAATTCTTTTAATCGTTTCTCCTGTTGGAACCGATTCTTCATTTTCAATTCGTTGAATCGTTCGCAAACTTACCTTTGACTCTTCTGCTAAGTATTCTTGAGACATTGCTCTAAGCGTACGCAATTCTTTTAAGTTTTTTGCTAATTTTTTTGTATTCATTGCGCTTGTATTTTTTGTTCTTAGCAAATATAGAAAGTGTTTATCATGAATGATTGCGTCAAGCTTACGTCACGTTTACGTCATGGTAGCTTTGCCGTGTTTATACTTATAATTACTACTCCTATTTTCTTTCGTCAGTTTCCAATATGGAATATTCAAAATTGTCTGACCAACCCGATTTTAACGGCAATACCTGTCTTCCACGTCCTTCTCGGATCATTCCTGCTTTTTCAAGGACTTTCATAGAACCAACATTGTTTACAGCGCACCCAGCTTGTATTCGATGCAATTTAAGTGTGTCAAATCCAAAGTCAATGATTGCTTTTACAGCTTCAGTTGCATAGCCTTTATTCCAAAAATCAGTATGTATTTTGTACCAAACTTCTGCCCTTTTGTATTTTACATGCCCAACTTTGAATCCAAATAAACCCATGAATTCTCCATTTGATTTGTTTTCAATGGCGAATGTATAATTCTTTATTTCATGTAATTGATGTGCTGCAATCCAAGGTTCAATGACAGCTTTTGTTTGTTCTATGGTTGACGGAATTCCTAACGCGTTAAATTCATCCGTTTCAGGTAATGAATGTAACGCATGAATCGAATTCAAATCGGATAGTTGAATCAATCTTAATCTAAGTCTTTCTGTTACGATTTTAGTTTTGGTCATTGTTGAATAATTAGTAAGCATATATATTCTTGAAGCTCCCGAAACTACTCGTTTTAAGATTCAAATCAAAATCATCAAGAAATATTTTAGATACATCACTTTTATTCAACAATTATAGCTTCAGAAGATTCTCGACTGCGCTCGAATTGACATTAACGATTTTATCTTTCTAAATTTAGAATAACTTTTTTATTTAAAATTACTGTTGTTTGATAAAACCTTTCCCATTCTATGGAAAACGTTGCTATGTAAGAGTTTCTAAGATATTTTCTAAACTATCATGCTTTTGTCAATTTGACATTATAAAGGAAATTATTTTGGCGAACATAAAAAAAATATACAATCATAAGCCTTGTTTTTAAGTTAGTTATGATATAATCTTTATTCTATAATCTAATAGCGCAGCGATCTTTTATCTTTTGTTGAACAACAGAAAATTAAACACTCTTTTTTGTTAAATACGGTATTCCCGTTTTGAATTGGTCAGTAAAAAGTTCATTTTTGTTTGATTAACCAACCCAGTTTAACAAATGTCTCGATTTTTAAAACTTGTATTTTCAGTTCTTTTTTTATGTGTTTTTATGACAAATGCGCAAGAAAAAATAGCGCTTTCCTATTATGTACCGCAAGGAATTACATATAACCAAAACATTCCAACACCACAAAGCGTCATTGGTCATGAAGTCGGAAAATGGCACGTAACACATGATAAATTAGTCATGTATATGAAAGCGCTTGCAAATAGTTCAGATCGAATTACATTGGAAGATCGTGGAAAAACGTTTGAAGATCGTCCATTATTATTACTAACGATAACTTCGCCTAAAAATCATCAAAATATCGAAGCTATTCGTAAGAATCATGTGGCGTTGACCGAAAAAGATGGACAAAACACAGATGTTTCCAATATGCCAATTGTGGTATATCAAGGATTTTCCATTCATGGAAATGAAGCTAGCGGAAGTAATGCGGCAATGCTGCTTGCTTATTATTTGGCTGCCGCCGAAGGAACTCAGCTAGATAATTTGTTAGAAAATACCGTTATTTTATTAGATCCATCGTTTAATCCTGACGGTTTACAACGTTTTGCAGGTTGGGTAAATATGCACAAAAGCGAACATTTGATTACCGACCCAAATGATAGAGAGTTTACGGAAGCTTGGCCACGCGGACGCACCAATCATTATTGGTTTGATATGAACAGAGATTGGTTGCCTGTACAATTGCCAGAATCGAGAGCACGTATTAAATCGTTTCACCATTGGATGCCTAATATTTTGACAGATCATCATGAAATGGGTTCCAATTCATCATTTTTCTTTCAACCTGGAATTCCATCGCGAACACATCCTTTAACGCCACAAATGAATCAAGATTTAACCAAAGAAATTGCAACCTATCACGCAAAAGCTTTTGACAAAATCGGTTCCTTATATTATACAGAAGAAAGTTTTGACGATTTTTATTATGGAAAAGGTTCTACGTTTCCAGATATTAATGGAAGTATCGGAATTTTGTTTGAGCAAGGAAGCGCACGCGGACATGTTCAAGAAAGTGAAAATGGTTTGATTACTTTTCCGTTTGCAATTAGAAATCAATTTACAGCGGCTTTGTCAACTTTGGAAGCTGCTCAAAATATGCGAACGTCTATTTTAAAGTATCAACAACAATTTTATAAAGATGCTAAACGCGAAGGAAGTGCTAATTCCGCGAAAGCGATCGTTTTTGGAGATTCAAAAGATGCTGCTAAAGTGTATCATTTTGCTGAAATGTTGCAACGTCATAAGATTACATTTCACGAAGTAAAAAATGATTTTACACAGAACGGAAAAACCTATAAAAAAGGTGCAAGTTTTATCATTCCAACCAATCAACGTCAAAGCAGATTGATCAACGCCATGTTTGAAAAACGCACAAAGTTTCAAGACAGTTTGTTTTATGATATTTCTGCGTGGACATTGCCGTTAGCGTTCAATTTACAATATGATAATTTAGGTTCAATTTCTAATGTTGGAAACAAAGTAACCAATTTAAAAACGCCAAATGGAACTATAAACGGAAGCGGAAATTATGCGTACTTATTTGAATGGAATGAGTATTATTCGCCAAAAGCGTTGGCTAAAATTAAAGCGAAAGGTTTGCGTGCAAAAGTTGCCATGAAACCGTTTACACTTGAAGGTGTACGTTATGATTACGGAACCATTATGATTCCTGCGCAAAATCAAGCAATGAATCCGCAAGAAATCAAGCAGTTTTTAGCAACGGTTGCCAAAGAAAGTCATTTGGATATTACGGCAGTTTCTTCTGGCTTGACCGAAGGAATCGATTTGGGAAGTAATAATTTTGAAGCCATAAAAGATATCAAAGTTGCAATGCTCATTGGAGGAAATATCACTTCGTATGACGCTGGAGAAATTTGGCATTTGTTCGATCAACGTTATGAAATTCCATTGACAAAGCTTGATGTTGAATATTTTGGTAGGTATGATTTAGCAAAGTACACACATATTGTTTTGCCAAACACATCTACCCTATCTTCCGATCAAACAAATAAGTTAAAAACTTGGGTTAAAAATGGTGGAACTATTATTGGATATCGCAACGCTAGTCGTTTTTTAAGCGACAAAAAATTCATTACACTCGATTTTAAAAAGACAGAGATTGATGCTAAAAATGTTTCTTTTGAAGACAGAAGAAATCACAATGGTGCACAAGTGATTGGTGGCGCTATTTTTAATACTAAGATTGATCGTTCGCATCCTATTAACTTTGGATATTTACAAGATGAATTGCCAATGTTTAGAAATACGACGTTGTTCATTACACCAAATGAAAAAAGCTATCATAATCCTATTCAGTATACTGATAATCCATTATTAAGCGGTTATATTTCGGAAGAAAATTTAGCCCATTTAAAAAACACCGTTCCTTTTCAAACGACACGAATGGGAAGCGGACGCGTGATTGTTTTCACTGACAACACCAATTTTAGAGCTTTTTGGTATGGAACAAATAAGTTGTTGATGAATGCTATTTTCTTTTCGGAGATGATGTAGTTTTATCAGTTGTGAGTTGTGAGTTGTGAGT
>CAYGPQ010000100.1:0-15770 GCA_964351775.1 uncultured Kordia sp.
TTTGAGAAGCCTGCAAGGCGCACGCAACACTGTTAGTTGAATTCATCCCGCTGCATAGCGGTAATTTTCTATTTTATTTTGGGAATACTTGATCGTAAGAAGTGAAGACAAATTGCATATTGCTATAAATAGCAACAGTTTTAGCTTTTTTAGGCATAAAAAGAAGAGAAACGCTTCAATTAAATTTGAAGAAAACTTAGTATTAACTTAATAATTCACATATGAAAAAATGATACAAATTTTTCAGCGATTTCTCTTCTAATCTTTTTATGCACTAACACTCAAATTCTAAATTGCAAAAGAATTTTTATTGACTAAATTATGATGTTGTAAATGTACTTAGGTTTTTATTATCATGATATAAAAAACATATATACTTTGTAAGGTAAAACCGTATTTAATTATATGTTGATATATAAAAAGCCTTCTATTGTAGGCTTTTTATATTACTCTTTTGTTTGTAGCGTATGCTAAATCGTGTTTTTAACAGAACCACGATCCACTAATTGGATCATAACAGTTAAAGCAGGTTCCATTTTGACAAATTTGGTCAATGCTACAATCAGATTGTGATTCACATTGTTTCTTTGATCTTCTTATTCCGCCTAAGATTTCTTTTTGAGAAGTTTTGTTTAATTCTACGACTCCTTTTAGATTTAAAATGTTTTTAAGCATCATAAATAAATATCAGTTAGGTTGTAAATGTAAATAATCTAATTATCAGTTAGTTACGGTAAGTCTGTAGTTTTTTTATTGTGTATGTTAGTTTTTGATTAGATAATTTGAAGTAAGCGAATTGATGAACACAAAAAAGTCACCAATGGTTTTTTTTGGAAACCTTCGTCTACTTTTTAAGAAGTCATTTTTTTGTTTTTTAAGTGAGTTCATTCTAACAAAAAAACTGCACGTGATCATCACTGTTAGTGTATCAGAACTACGTTTCCAGTAACTTAAATTTTAAAAAAATTGCTGAATTCGTTCATTGCTGAACAAAAATTTCTTTCGATTCATGGAATTGTAGTTTTTCTTAGTTGGTTTATATCAAAGTTACACGTTGTTTTATGGCTGAAAATATAGATTCCAAAGGATTATATATTTTAAAAGCAACTTCTGAAAAAGGTGTATTTGTTGATAAGATTATTAAGCAGTAAAAAAGAAGGTTATAAGTCATACTAACATTGGTGCTAATTATCATTAGCAATGAGGTTGCGTATTGTCAAAATCGTATTGCTAGTATCGTGACCGATCCAACAAATGCGACACTTTCCGATGTATTTATTAGTAAAGATAATGTCTTACTCAAAAATCTCATCACAGACAGCTTAGGATATTATAAAATTGAAAATCGACAAAAAGGAACGGACAATTTTAAGTTTCATAAAATTACTAGAGCAATTCCAAACAGAGAAACCATAACGAGCTTTTATGTCGATGAAAACTTCCTGTATGTTGGCTTGCATATTGATCAAAGTAAACGTTTTACAATTCATGCCGCACACAAATCAGGAAACAGAATTTCTATCAATTTAGGCAGCGAAACACGTACATTGATATTCGTAAACCTTACGTTGATTCAAGTATATAACTTAACCCAATGTAGAAATGGTGGCGTGCGACATTACCCGATTGCATCCAAACTTTACCATTCCTGAGAAAAAATACATGGGCATGCACAACGATGGAACACAATTCATGACGTTACACACAACGTACAAACACGGAAACCGAATTTGCATCAACCTAGGAACGGAAACGCGGTATTTTTTATACATCAACTTGTCCATGATTCAAGTACATAATATGCTAAAAGAAGTTACAGATATGAGCAAAGTTGATGTGTACAATGTGGCAGAAACTTTCTTTAAACACTTTCCTGATTATCCTGTCATTTGAATGGCACAAGAACCGTATCAATATTACATTGCGCCAACCGACAATTGCTTTCATGACGGTTCTACGCTAGGAAATACGCAATTAGACATCAATATGGTGTACTTTGGGAATTTTACGTATTAGAACAATAATTGAAAGATTAAAGGATTGAAAAATTGAATGATTGAAGAATAGTGCCAGCGCTAGCGCAAGTTTTTAACTTGTACCCACAAACAAACTAAAGAAACAAATTCCAGCCTACACAAGAAATCGCAGATTCGGCGAAGCCAATGACAAAATTTATCAATAAAAACATTCGTGAATTCGTAGCAAAAAAACTATTGAAATTAATGTGTGACCTTGAACTTGCTTCAAGGTCACATAAAGTTTTGTGAGATACTGAATAGGCTTCAACACATTGCTGAGAAAATACTAGTATATCCATTAGTTTTTTGATAAAAAAAAAAGGGCCTATCACGGTAGATACCTAGATAAACCCAATTTGAATTTTCAGTGTTTATGTAAAAAGGATTTCTTTTCACATCATGTAATTATACGTTGTATAAAGTATAACTAATTCTTGGTCTACCAGGAGATTGTTCATTTGACTGGTTGTAAACTCTAACACCGTTTTGTTTTGCCATATCGACACCTACACTTCCAGATTCAAAAGGAGCTAAATTTAATTTTCCTGCTAAATGACCCCAATCTCCATCATAAATAGTCGTGTACGCTTCGTAAGAATCATCTATATTTGTAGCAACAACTCTATATTTTCTACCTTCTTTTGCAAAAAAGGTGTGTGCTTGTCCAGGAGCAAGCTGTACTGTTTGAATAGATCTTAATTCTATTTGTATTCCTGACGCTTCTTTTAATGATAATTTATCTTCCATTATTTCTAAGTTTTATTTGATTATTCCTACTCATAAAGCTTTTCGGATTCCGCTATTATTTTGTTGTAAGTTGTGTGTATTTTTTAAATTGTAACTGAAACACAGTCGGGTTTATACATCGTGAAAAAACAATCAAAATAATGATAGAGATAAGTTGCTAGCGTTTTATTTCTGAGGTGAAATTAGCTTGAAATAGGAGGTAAGAAGTGAAAAATGGTATAAGACAGCGATTCTTATCCATGAGAATGGAATATAGTAGCACTAAGTTTTTTTGCAAAAGGTTAAATGTATTTTTACGATTTACGATTTTTGATTGCAGATTTTTATTTTTGCTAACGGCTAACGGCTAACGGCTAACGGCTAACGGCTAACGGCTAACGGCTAACGGCTAAAAGCTATTTCAGCGTTCGGATCTTTTTAATAATGTCTTTATACGTGTCGCTCAGTGTAGCTTTGTGATTGCCCGAAAGAAGGATAAGGTTGTCGCTAGGCACAATTTCTTCCACTTTATGAAGGTTTACGATAAAATTGCGATGCGTTCTGTAAAATATAGTAGGATCAAGCAATTCCAGAATTTTCACCAATGAAATGAGAATGACAAATTTTTCTTTTTCTGTAATGATATTACAGTATTTTTCTTCAACTTCTATGTAAATAATCTCGTCAATATGCACTTTTTTAAGTGATTTTCCTTTTTTGATGAACAAACTTTCTTTGCTGATAATCGTATTTTCATCTGCTCCTAAAAAAGCATCATCTTGATCATAAAATTTTTCCAAAGCAGTTTCAATCGCATATAAAAGCTCCAATTCGTTAAAAGGTTTGATGAGGTAACTATACGGATGTGTCAATTTTGCGCGCTCAAAGATCGTTCGGTCTGTGGAACTTGTTAGGAATATGAATGGTTTTGCAGCATTTGGAACTGCATTGATCGTTTCAGCGAAAGCGATTCCATCAGGTCGTTCATCCAAAAAAATATCAATAATTGCAATGTCTACTTTTTCGTTGTAGAAAATAGTTAAGGCGTTTGTGAGATTTTTAGCAACGCCCACGATATTAAAATCATTTTGTTCTAATACGGACACTAAAAGATCACTTTCACGTTCAGTGTCTTCAACAATAAGTACATTAACATTCTCCATTAGGTAAGTTTTTTGGTAGTGAAATTATCATTTTAGTTCCTTTTCCAAGTTCACTTTCTATGGAAAACAAACCATGATTCTTTTTAATCATCGATTTGCATAATTGCAAGCCCAATCCGGTTCCGATGCTGTTTTCGTGTTTCTTTTTAGATAAAAGTACGGTATCTTTTAAGAGTTCTTCACAGGTTGCATGATCCATTCCCATACCTTTATCTTCAATGATGAATTCACAAAAATCTTCATTTTTATGTTCAGTATAAATTTGAATTTTTCCTTTCGGATGGGAAAACTTAATTGCATTATCAATCAGATTACGTAAAATCATTTTGAGCGATTCTTGGTCTGCAAATACAATATCATTTTTTTTCACATGGTTTTCAAAAGAAATTTCTTTGTCAGCCAATATGGCTTTGTAATTGTACGCTACATGTTCTACAATAATAAATAAGCGCAATTTGGTAATTTCAAAATAGGATTGTTTGGTTTGTAATAGTGCCCAATTCAGTAAATTATCGAGCAAATTATACGCACTATTTACAATCGCACTATTGTTTTGCAAAAGACTTTTTACTTCTACCAAATCTTCAGTTTCGAGTGTGTTAACGAGCTTTTTGTTACTAGTTTTTATGGCATTTACGGAAGAGCGTAAATCATGACTCACAATGGAGAAAAGCTTATCTTTTGTGGCGTTGAGTTCGTCTAAACTTTCTTTTTGCGACTTTATGATCTTATTTGCCTTTACTTTTTCACGATAAAAATATACACTTACCAACAACAGCAACAGCAAAATGATGGCAGAATACAAAAATGTGTTGCGTTCGGCTTGTTTCACTTTGTTTTCAGCTTTTAGAATGCCTACTTCTTTCTGTTCCTTTTCAACAGCAATCTTTTTTTCTAATTGAAGAACTTTCGCAATTTTATTCTGATCAGTTAAAGAATCTTTCCATTGTTCGTATTCTTTACGGTATTGCAATGACTTTTTAAAATCTTTTCGATTTTCTTCTACAATTGCCATATTTTTAGAAGCAATTTCTTTTGACTTAAAATCGTCAGTAGTTTTTGCTAGTTCATACGCTTTTTCAAAATAGGGAATGGCTTGTGCGTCTTTGTATTGTTGATAGTAGAGAGTTGCCATATCACCATAAGAGCCAATTAATTGTACTTTATCATCTGATTGTTCTTGAAGTACAACACTTTGTTTTAAGTAGTTTTCTGATAAATTATATTCTTCAAGATGTAAATAACATAAACCCATATTGTGTTTGATACTTGCTGAGTTAATGCTTGAGAGTTTGTGTTTGGGTAATTTTTCTATCGCTTTAAAATAGACGAGTGCTTTTCTAAATTGTCTCAACTCTAGATAGATTTCACCTAAAATAGAAGTTATATTACTGTTTAATTCGAATTCTCTAGAAATTTTAGAGAATTCATTTTCAGCTTCTATAAAAACACCTTTTTTGTAAAAACTATAGCCTCTAAGAAAATGACAATAGTCGCTAAGCTTGGTTTGGTCAGATGAAGCAGTTAATTGTTTCATGCAATATACTAGCGTAGAATCCCATTCATTTTCAAAAAAATATGTTTGCGCTTTTGCAAAATATGGCTTGGTTCTGAATTGGTCAGTTTTGTTTTTAATATCCTGTTTGAACTCACCAAGAGTTAATTCTTTTTGGGAAAATACGAACAAAGGAATTATGGCAAAAACATAAAATAATTTACTCTTAAGCGCACAATACATTTGCTAATTTTTATACAATGTAAGAAAAATTTGAAAATAAAAAAAAGCAGTGATTTAAAAATTACTGCTTTTACTTCTATTATATTTTAAGAAAAAATAATTAATCTTTCATAGTTGGCTTTACCGTAGTTGTAGTACCGCGTGAAGTTTCAGGATCTACATCTATCACAGTAACCATTACATTTTTAATTTTACTAGTATCAAGGAGTCCTTCATGGCTTTTTCCTTCTTCTAAGCTGAAAAAATTACAGTTTATTTCCTTATTCTTTACCAAAAATTTATGCATTCGATATGTATCACTTCTTTCTTTATTTTGAATATTGAAGCATATATAATAACTCAATTGTGAATTCCCATCTTGATTAATGGTAAAATTTTGATAAATTTGAAAGTCTTCCATTGTTATTTCTTGATCGTAATTCTCAAAAAAGCAAATACTAGTATAAATATTTTTATCATCACTTAAGGCACCTATTGTCGGTTGGAGTAAAATTTCTTTTTCAGTTTGAGTTTGCTTAAAATTTTGATATGCCTTTTCATATTCCGGGGAGATTGCACCCTTATCTTTCTTTTTAATTAGGCACTTTTTTAATAGATCTACAATAGAGACTTCAGTAGTTTCATCTTTAAGAATTGGTTTTAGATCAGGCCAAATTTGATTAATTGTTGTTTGAATGCTTTTGGATAGCTCAATATTAGGATCTGGTATATGTTTTACGACTGTATACTCATATAAAGTATTCTCTAGTTTTATTCCAGGAATTTGATAAGTTGCGCCAAGATTTTCAACTTCGCTTACGACGCTTGTGATCAATTCTATAGCTTGGTTAAGTTTTTCATCGTTAGAAATTTTATCCTGCTTTATTTCAGTTTCAATTTTAGAAACTAATTCTTTGATTTTTAAAAGGGTATCTTCTGTATTCATTTGTTATAATTTTTAATAATTTTCCCTACTCTATTTTAGGCTTTTCGGATACCGCCTTTTTTTATTAAAATCATTTATCTGTATAGAATTGCTATTTTTTAGTGTAGCAATTCTATACAAAGAGAAAAAATAATAGGATTGCGGATGAAAAAAATAGCATAAGAGTGAAATTTTTTGGAACGAAAACGATGAATGCAGTAACAAGATGTTTTTAAAATGAAGCACAAAAAAAGCGAACTTTTCAGTTCGCTTTTTTTATACGCTATTTTTTAGGTTGAACTAAGTTGTGCTAAACTTGTGGATATTGCTAAAAATAAAGCGAATAGTATACTAATTTTCTTCATGTAAGAAGTAGTTTTTTTGAAAGATTGAATGAAAAACAACTACGATCGATCACTTTCCATAATAATATTCCGAATCCAATCGTTTGGAATCATATCAATTGTCAAATTTACACGTTCTTCAGCACCATTATTGATAACTCTGTGCGGATCAGTTAAGCGTAAATACCAACATTCGCCTGGCATCATTGGAACTTCGGTGCCATTTAAGAAAAACTGAACTCCTTCTTTATTCAAAATAGGAATCGTCAATCGAATGACAGATTTGTGTATTTCCAACCCAAGTGTCGGATCGGTATGTTCTTGTACTATTGAATTTGGTGCCAAACGGAGCAAGCGTACCAAGGTAACAGCTGTATTTGCTTTAAACGTTTCGACTATACTTTTTAGATATGGAGACACTTCTAAATATTCTGTATCTAACCAATCACACCATGAACCATCGGCATAATCATCTGCTGGTGGCGGTACTGGTAATGAAGTGTCAATCGTATGTGCAGGCGCTCGTAGCGGAATTACATTGTAATACTCAAAGTTTTGAAGTTTTAAGGCTTCAAACTCAGCTAACATTTTGTCAGCATCAAACGTAAAAGGTAATTTAATCCGGTCTTTGCTTTGTGTCTTTGGAGTTGCGTGCGCCATGATATCTAATTTTAGTGGATCGATTGTTTCTCAGAGGTCTAAAATAGTAAAAAAGTAGAATACTGTCAGCACGAAAATAATAAGAAGCTTCAAAATAGTAAAATTCACGTAAGATAAGTTGTATAAAAAAAAGCTGCAATGATGAGTATTGCAGCTTTTCTAATATTTTCTAAAAATGATTATGGTTTGGCACTAAAACCGCCATCATCACTATCGTCATCTCTACGTCCATTTCGTTCATTTTTCTTTTTCTGATTAAATCGATAGGTAAAGGAAAGATTAAAAGTACGTTCTCGCCACTGAAATTCTCCTTCGCTATTAAATGTATCCGTAAACGATTCTGATTGTCTTTTTCGTGAATTGAATAAATCACTTACGTTAAAGGCAATGGAAGCTTGTTCATTAAATACATCTTTACTAAATGCAAGATTTGTTGAAAAAAGCCCTTTCCGAATGTTCTGTGCATCTTCACTTGGACCACGATAAAATAAAGTCGTTTGCCAGTCAATATTGGCAGGAAGTGTTACTTTATTATTTACTCTCACAAACCAGCTTAAGTTGTCTGCGTCAAAATTTACACCGTTATAATCACCTCTATTATACGATTGGAAAAGATTGAAGTTTCCGTTTAAACGCCACTTTCTAGAAGGATTATACGTTAGGGTAAATTCAAAACCAAAACGATCGTTTCGAGCCAAGTTAATCGGCGTTCTACGAATTATTGGCACTTCTTCACCATTTAGCAAAACTGTTTGTCCTGTATATTCACTAATGAAGTTAAAAACATCCGTTGCACGTTGAAAGTAAATAGAAGTATTTAGGGTTAATTTTCCAAAACGATTCAAATAGCCTAAGTCAATTCCGTTGGAATAACTCGGATCAATATCTGGATTTCCTTGAAACACATTTGTAATACTAGAGCGTGAAGGAAACGGATTGATAAACCGTGAACGCGGTCTACGAATTCTTCTATTATAACCTAATGTGATACTTTGATTTTCATTAATTTCATACCCAAGATTTATAGTAGGGAAGAAGCCAACATAGTTTTTCTTAGCAAGATCACCACTCGTCATTTGGTCAATAGTAATACGCGTGCTTTCCATTCGCATTCCTAATAAGAAGGAAAACTTATTAATTTTGTTTCCGTATTGTGTGTAAAAAGCATTTACATATTCGCGATAGTTCAGCACATTACTCAAATTTGTATCAGGTACAAAGGTTTCATCTTCTAAAAAAGCAACCAAATAATCGGTGTTTAAATCTAAAAAGTTACCACGATATCCAAGTTCAAACTGAGCTGTTTCGCCAATTGGAAGGACATAATCTGTTTGTAATAAAATACGATCTTGACTTTCTAAGGTGGCAACTTGTTCGGCGAGTACATTGTCTACTGAAATAAACGATTGTTCATCTTCAGTACTGCTTTCATATTGAAAATCTGCGGTAAGTTTGTGTCCACTTTTTTCAAAGTTTTTATCAAAATTTAATGCGTACTGAATGGTTTTATCATCTTCAAATTCGGGGTCAAAACGTGAACTTACATTGGTTATATTTCGGTTTGCATCAAACTGTGTGAGTGTATTTGTAGTGCTACTTTCATTATTACTATCTCTGTATACCAAAGAAGCAGTTACTGACGTAGATTCATTTACATACCATTCAACCCCAAAATTGGAATTGAAACCTTTCCGGATACGATCAAAAATTCGTTTTTCATCTAAGAACGTATTGGGTTCGTCTCCATTAAAATATTCTGTAAAAGTTTCTGAATTCCCAGGCACATCTCTACGGTTGTAACCAGAAGTTGTAAAGAAATTAAAATCACCAGTTCGGTAATTGATGTTTCCCGAAATTCCATATCCTAATGGATACGAAACATTGGTAGTAATAGCGCCATTGATTCCTTGCAATTTGCTACGACGAAGAATGATATTTAAAATTCCGCCAGTTCCTTCTGCATCATAACGCGCAGATGGAGAGGTAATAATTTCTACTTTTTCAATAGCATCTGCGGGCAATTGACGTAAAGCATCTGTTGAGTTCAACCCAACTAAACCAGAAGGTTTTCCATTAATTAAAATACGTACATTGTCATTACCACGTAGTGACACATTTCCTTCTACGTCTACAGAAACTGAAGGAACATTATCAAGCACATCGCTCACGGTTCCACCTCTCACCGTTAAGTCTTTTCCAACATTATATATTTTTTTGTCAAGTTTCAACTCAACTGTAGTTTTCTCTGCAATAATTTCTATGGCTTCTAAACTTTGCGAATCTTCTGCAAGGAAAAAATTACCAATAGATGTATTTTCTAATAATGATTTTGCTTTTATTTCTTGTGAAGCAAACGAGATAAACTCTACAGTAATATCATAAATATCTGCATCTACTTCAATATTGAAAGAACCGTCTGCTTTGGTAATTCCACCTGTAACAGATCGTTTTTTCGCCGTATCCTGAAAAATAATAGTGGCATATTCAAGCGGTTGCTTTGTTGCGTTATCAAATACTTTTCCTGTAATCTTTACTTTTTTATCGGGTTTTCCTTGTTGTGCATGAATTATAGAAATAGCTCCTACGAGGAATAGGAATAGTAATATTTTTTTCATTTTTAGTACGTAGTTATCTTAGTATGGCTTTTTTGGCGTGAGTTTGACTGCAAAGAAACGGTATGGTTTAACAGGTATTGGTTAAAGTTCTGTTAAAAGAAAAACCCAGCAATATTGCTGGGTTTAGTATACTATATTGTTATATAATTGTTGAAATATTTTCTGGCGGTCGTCCAATAACTGCTTTTTTACCATTGACAACAATAGGTCGTTCCATTAGTTTTGGATTTGAAAGCATGAGTTTCATAATATGCGCTTTAGAAATCCGTTTGTCTTTATAATTATCCTTCCAAAAAGCTTCGTTTTGGCGAACTAAATCGATTGGCTCTATCCCAAGAAGTTCAATGATTTCGGTCAATTCTGCTAAAGAAAGTCTATTCTCTAAGTATTTAATAACTATAAATTCCTTTCCTGATTCCTCTAAAATAGCTAATCCTTCTCTCGATTTGCCACATCGTGGATTGTGGTATATTTTTATCATATTTTTATTTGTAAATTTTTACAAGTTCTCCTTTTCCATATAAAGAATCAATTTCTGATTGCAAGAAATAAGATAAATCTTCTGCGTAAAAATCGGTTACGGTCGCTTTTTTTGAATTGAATTCAGATTCACTTGGCGCACTATATCCACCTTCATAGACATATTGTCCATATTTGATGACAATGGTATCGTTTCGTACTTCAGTTACTTTTGCGAAGGAATATTCTTTTGATTTTTCCTTAAAAACAATCACATCGTTAGCTTCTATATGCTTGACGTTTTCTGCCATAGCAGCATCATTACTCTTTGACATATAAATACCGATGCCAATTAATAATGCAATAATGATTAAACCAGAAAATAGATAGAAAGGTGTTTTGAAATGGTTTTTTTCCATTTCTAATTTATCTTTCATTTGTTGCGACATTTGTTTTTTCTCTAAAACTTGATTGCAATTTCCACAAACAGTGAAAAATTTCTTCGAATATGGAAAAATTGGAATCCAAAATACATCAGCGTATCGTGAAACTGCTTGCGCATGAATTTCGGTTGCTTCACAGTTTGGACATTTGACACCTTGTAGTTTTCGTGTACCTAAGTCTTTTGAACTAGTTCCGTAAATAATCATTCTTTATTAAGTTATTTTGAGTGCAATAATACTAAAATTTCATGTGTAAAATACTGTCTTACAATCCTTCTTCATCTTTTTTCTGTCCCATGGACATGAGATATGCTTTTAAAAATTCGTCAATATAACCATTCATGACTGCGTCTACATTTCCTGTTTCGTATCCTGTACGAACGTCTTTGACTAATTTATACGGGTGCATGACATAATTTCGAATTTGCGATCCCCATTCTATCTTCATCTTACCCGCTTCAATATCATCACGTGCTTCCAATTGCTTTTTCAATTCAATTTCATACAACTGCGATTTCAACATTTGCATAGCACGTGTTCGGTTATCTTGTTGTGAACGTGTTTCCGA
Organism: uncultured Kordia sp.; assembly: GCA_964351775.1. GTDB lineage: Bacteria > Bacteroidota > Bacteroidia > Flavobacteriales > Flavobacteriaceae > Kordia. Next base: position 11,639 of record CAYGPQ010000100.1, read on the forward strand.
ACAAGAAATCTGAATGCCAGATGGTTTGTGTTTTAACTGTACTTTGGTTTCAACTTTGTTTACATTCTGTCCACCAGCGCCACTTGAACGTGAAGTTATAATTTCAATATCCGCCGGGTTGATGTCAATTTCAATAGTATCATCCACCAATGGATATACATACACAGACGCAAATGAAGTATGCCGTTTTGCATTGCTATCAAACGGAGAAATACGTACCAAACGATGCACGCCATTTTCACCTTTGAGCCAACCAAATGCAAAATCGCCTTCAATTTCTAACGTCACCGTTTTAATTCCAGCAACGTCACCTTCTTGATAATTGAGTTCTTTGATTTTGTATCCTTGTTTCTCGGCAAACATCAAGTACATACGCATGAGCATATTAGCCCAATCACAACTTTCGGTTCCGCCAGCACCAGCAGTTACTTGCAACACAGCACTCATACTGTCACCTTCATCAGATAACATATTTCGGAACTCTAAATCTTCAATTTTTGTTTTTGCTTTTTCAAATTGCGTTTCCACATCTTCGTCAGTAGCATCACCTTCTTTGTAGAATTCATACAATACTTCTAAATCTCCAATAAGATCAGAAGCTGCGTTGTAATCACCAACCCATTTCTTCTCTCCACGGAGTTTTTTCATTATAATTTCGGCTTCTTTCGGATTGTCCCAGAAGTTTGGATCGTACGTTTTCTCTTCTTCATTTGAAATTTCGACAAGCTTGGCATCTATGTCAAAGATACCTCCTTAACGCACCAAGGCGATTGATAAGATCTTTTACGTGATCTGATGTTATCATGTTTATGAATTTTATTCTCACAAAAATAAGATGTTTTGTGTATATTCATAGCGTAAAATAGAAAAACCGTAGCAATCGTGTAGAAAGCTTCTTTTTGTAATGATACAAACGGTTTTAGTTTGAGTTAAAATGATATTATGATGAAGAATTATATACTCTTGGTTTTCATTTCTTTATGTGCAATAACGGGCTTTTCGCAAGAGAAAAAAGAAATACATCCACGTGAAAATTATACAGGATTTTTTAATTTTTCTTACGAAGAAAAAACAGATAAAATTTTCTTAGAAGTTGATAAACTGAATACCGATTTTTTATATGTCTATTCATTAGCAAGCGGAATTGGTTCCAATGATATAGGTTTAGATAGAGGACAAATTGGCGATGGTGTGGTAGTGCAATTTCAAAAAATGGGGAACAAACTCATGTTGGTGCAGCCCAATTTAAGATACAGAGCAAATACGTCAAACAGTCTGGAACGTAAAAGTGTAGAACAAGCGTTTGCAAAATCTGTTTTATTCGGTTTCCCAATTATTTCCGATAAAGATTACAAGTATACAATTGACTTAACGCCGTTTTTATTGCAAGATGCGCACGGCGTCATTCAAAGTTTAGCCGATGACAAACAAGGTGTTTATAAGTTGGATGTTACAAAAAGTGCATTATCATTACCCAGAACCAAAGCATTTCCTGAAAATGTAGAATTTGAAGCGTTGCTAACCTTTGCAGGAAAGCCAACAGGAAAAAATATTAAAAGTGTAACACCAAATGCTGCTTTAGTCTCCGTAACACAACATCATTCGTTTGTGAAATTACCAGATGCTAATTATAAACCAAGAGTTTTTGATCCGCGAAGTGGCGCGATTAATATATCTTATTACGATTATGCAACGCCCATTCAAGAACCCATGTTGAAACGTTTTATAACGAGACATCGGTTGGAAAAGAAAAACCCAAATGCTACCAAAAGTGAAGCAAAAGAACCCATTATTTATTATCTCGATCCCGGAACACCCGAACCAGTGCGATCCGCTTTGTTAGATGGCGCACGTTGGTGGAATGAAGCCTATGAGGAAATTGGGTATACAAATGCTTTTCAAGTTAGAATGTTACCTGAAGATGCCGATCCAATGGATGTGCGTTATAATGTCATTCAATGGGTTCATCGATCTACACGAGGTTGGAGCTATGGTATGAGTATTATTGATCCACGGACAGGGGAAATTATGAAGAGACATGTAAGCTTGGGAAGTTTGAGAATTAGACAAGATTTTATGATTGCACAGGCTCTCAGCAACAAGCCATTTGCCGAGCGAATGGATAACCATGATCAAATGCTAGAAATGGCATTGGCAAGAATTAGACAGCTTTCCGCTCATGAGGTTGGTCATACATTAGGTTTTGCTCATAATTTTGCCGCTAGCAGTAACAATAGACAGAGCGTAATGGATTATCCGCACCCAACGTTAACACTGCAGAACGGAGAGGTTAACTTTGATAATGCCTACGCCACAGGTATAGGAGATTGGGACAAGGTAGCTGCGGATTATAGTTACAGTGATATTCCAAGTTCAGTAAACGAACCATTGTATTTAAGTGCAATTTTAAACGATGCTAGAGCAAAAGGAATGCAATTTATAAGTGATTCAGACGCACGGGCTCAAGGTGGGGCTCACCCTACAGCGCATTTGTGGGATAATGGAGTGGAGGCGTCTCAAGAATTATTGGATTTATTGTCTCTTCGGAAAGTTGCGATTGGTAAGTTTACGGAAGACAATATTAGAATGAACGAGCCTTATTCGGTCTTAGAAGATGTGTTCGTTCCTCTGTATTTTTATCATCGTTTTCAAACAGAAGCGGCAGTAAAGGTAATAGGCGGTATTAATTACGAGTACACTACCCGTTTTGGAGAGGGTGGATCCGCTCAGAATATAGTTCCGAAGAAAGCTCAGGAAAAAGCATTGAAAGCAGTTTTAAAAACCTTAGAGGCTCAAACGTTAGCTATTCCTAGAGAGCAGTTAGATTTATTTCCACCTAGGGCTTACGGTTATGATCGCACCAGAGAATCGTTTAAAAGTAATATGGGAGTCGCTTTTGATGCGCTTGGAGCACCAGCGACTGCTTCTAAAATGACATTGCAGCTGTTATTGCATCCAGAACGTGCTAACCGTTTGGTGCAACAGAAGGCTTTAGAGGCTAAGAACTTGGGTCTTGAAGAGGTTTTAAATGAATTAACAGATTTAGTGTATGGATCGGCCAAAGGTTCAGATTACGAGAAAGAGGTGCATCGAACAATTCAGTTTGTTACACTCCAACAACTAATGAACCTTATTGCTACCTCAAAGGCTATTCCTCAAACGAAGGCGATTGCCAAACAGAGTTTGCAGAATATTTCGGCTCAATTATCTAAAGGAAGTAGGAGTACTTTTGAACAGTTTCTATTGGACGAAATCAACAAATTCAACCGCGCACCTGAAAAGTTTAAGGTAATGAGAACACCTAAGATTCCGGACGGAAGCCCAATTGGAAGTGATGACTGCTCTTTTTCAGAATAGGATCAATCGATTATTAATATTGCTTTTAAATATTTTTGGGATTATCTTTCTCACCAACTTTATCAGTGACAAACAATTTCACAACATGAAAAATTTTATTTTCTTATTTGCAATCCTCTTGTGCGCAGTGGCCAGCGGTCAAAATGATGAAGTTTATGTGGATGAACTAATCCAAGGTTTTAGTAAAGAGTTGAAGGAGCGCAATGTCACCACCTATTATGTGTCCAAACGTTACTGTTCTGGAAAAGTGGAGCTATTTAAAATAGGAGATGGTATATGTGTTTCGAAAGGAACTTATATAGAAGCATATGTGGTTTGGAAAGAAGGGGATACTGCCTTTTTTAAGAAAATTGACAACTGCGGAATGTACCACAACATAACTCCACCAGATTCCAGACTGTTTGATCTGTTCGCTGCTAATATCGATGCTCTGAAAAACGAAAGTGTTAAGAAATATAAGTTGGCTAAATACACTGGCGAGCCTCAACTGCGAACTACTCCGCAGCCCTGTGCTAGAAAATTTGATTTTGTAGTTGATGGGAATACGTTCTCGAAGGAGTATAATCTTTTTGACGTAAGTAATGATTCGGACGGAGAGAACTTAAATTACGCTCACAACGAAAAACTTAAAATTATCCAGTTGGATGCGCAGTTAGGAAACGCCCTCGCATTAGCTGAACCCGGTTTAAGAAGGCAGAAAATTTGAAACAATTTGAGCTTGGCGGAGAGCCTAAGATTTGTGAAATTTAGTTTTTACTATAATACAATACCAATA
>CAYGPQ010000101.1:0-15015 GCA_964351775.1 uncultured Kordia sp.
GTTTAAGCGTACGCTCGATGATTACTCTAGAAACACTAGCTTTAGATAAACGCGCATGGATATACTTTCTGATTTTATCGTCCTCAGCAAGTTTATCTCCATAGTCATTACCTCCGTACCAGTTGGATTCCCATCCTCTGATGATACCAAGGCGATTTCCGATTGGATTTGTCTTTTGTCCCATACTTCCTATCTTAACTTTGTGTGTTATTATTAGCTCCTAAAACCAATGTAACATGGTTGGAACGTTTTCTTATTCTGTGAGCACGACCTTGTGGAGCTGGACGAAGTCTTTTTAACATACTTCCACCATCAACTCTGATCTCTTTTACAAACAATTCAGCTTCTTCAACACTTGCATCTTCGTTTTTTGCTTGCCAGTTTGCAATTGCAGACAATAACAATTTTTCTAAACGACGTGACGCTTCTTTTTGACTGAATTTTAAAATATGAAGCGCTTTTTCTACTTTGACACCTCTTACTAAATCCGCAACTAAACGCATTTTTCTTGGTGAAGTAGGGCAGTTATTCAACTTTGCAAAGGCTATGCTTTTCTTAGCCTCTTTGATTTGCTCTGCTCTTTCTCTTTTACGAACTCCCATAGCTTCTTATTATTTTTTTCCTTTATTTTTTGCACCTGCATGACCTCTAAATGATCTTGTTGGTGAAAATTCTCCTAATTTATGTCCTACCATGTTCTCTGTAACATATACAGGAACAAATTGACGACCGTTGTGTACAGCAATAGTTTGACCAACGAAATCTGGAGTAATCATAGATGCTCTTGACCAAGTTTTGATCACTGCTTTCTTTCCTGACTCAATATTTTGTTGAACTTTTTTATCTAAACTATGGTGAACGTAAGGTCCTTTTTTTAATGATCTTGCCATGTCTTATTTCTTTCTACGTTCAATGATATACTTATTACTCGCTTTCGTCTTAGATCTAGTACGGTATCCTTTAGCAGGAATTCCGTTTCTTGATCTTGGATGTCCTCCAGAAGATTTACCTTCTCCACCACCCATTGGGTGATCTACAGGGTTCATTACTACTGGTCTAGTTCTTGGTCTTCTACCTAACCATCGTCCTCTACCTGCTTTACCAGACACAAGCAATTGATGATCAGAGTTAGAAATAGCTCCAATAGTAGCTAAACAGTTAGCCATTACAATTCTAGTTTCACCAGAAGGTAATTTTATAGTAGCGTATTTTCCATCACGTGCCATTAACTGAGCGAAAGCACCAGCACTACGAGCCATTACAGCTCCTTGTCCTGGACGTAATTCTACACAAGAAATAATAGTTCCCAAAGGAATGTTACTCAAAGGCATCGTGTTTCCAATTTCTGGAGCAACTACGTCTCCCGAGATAACAGATTGACCTACTTTTAAACCATTTTGAGCAATGATATAACGCTTTTCACCATCAGCATACTGAACTAATGCAATAAAAGCGGTTCTATTTGGATCATACTCAATAGATTTTACTTCTGCAGGAAGCTCTTTTCTATCTCTTTTGAAATCGATTATACGATATCTTTTCTTATGACCACCTCCGATGTAACGCATGGTCATTTTCCCTTGATTGTTTCTACCACCAGATCTCTTTTTCGGTACGAGTAAACTCTTTTCCGGCTTATCAGTAGTGATGGCATCGAATCCATTGACTACTCTAAAACGCTGAGCTGGTGTAATTGGTTTTAATTTTCTTACTGACATTTTTTGTCTTTACTTATATATTGCTATAAAAATCAATAATATCTCCATCCGCTACATCAACAACCGCTTTTTTCGTTGCGTTTGTCTTACCATGCTGGATTCCAGTTTTGGTGAAGCGTACTTTTCTATCCGGTCCGTAATTCATAGTACGAACTTTATCTACAGAAACCCCATAAGTTGCCTCTATAGCTTTCTTAATCTCAACTTTATTAGCTCTTACATTCACTAAAAAAGTATAACGATTATTTAACTCACTATCAGCGGTAGCTTTTTCAGTTACAACTGGTTTAATTAAGATGCTCATTTGGTTCCTTATTTACTTAAATTTGACTCAATTCCTTCTAATGCACCTTCAAACAGGACAACGCTATTTGCATTAACAATCTTGTAAGTGCTTAATTCTGAGCTAGTTAAAACCTCAGAGGTTTTCAAATTACGTGACGACAAATATACATTATTATTTGAATCACCCAACACAAATAGCGATTTTTTGCTATCTAACCCTAAAGCTTTCAATACATTGATGAAATTTTTAGTTTTAGCAGCGTCAAAATTAAAGTCTTCAACTACGATGATAGACTCACTTTTTGCTTTTAATGTAAGTGCTGATTTTCTAGCTAATCGCTTTACATTTTTGTTTAATTTTTGAGAATAACTTCTTGGTCTTGGACCAAAAACTCTACCTCCACCTTTAAACAATGGGTTCTTAATACTACCTGCTCTCGCCGTACCTGTACCTTTTTGTTTTTTAATCTTTCTAGTACTTCCAACGATCTCAGCTCTTTCTTTAGCCTTGTGCGTTCCTTGTCTTTGATTCGCAAGATATTGCTTCACATCTAAGTAAACTGCATGATCATTTGGCTCTATAGCGTAAACAGCATCAGAAAGGTTTACCTTTCTACCTGTTTCTTTTCCGTTTAAATCTAAAACTGCTATTTCCATTACTTCTGAACGATTACATAAGCGTTTTTGTGCCCAGGAACACATCCTTTGACAACTATCAAGTTCTTCTCAGGAACAACTTTTAAAACTCTTAAATTTTGAACTTTTACTTTATCTCCACCCATTCTTCCTGCCATCTTCATTCCTTTAAAGACACGTGCAGGATAAGAAGCAGCTCCAATAGAACCTGGTGCTCTTAGACGGTTATGCTGACCGTGAGTAGCTTGACCAACTCCAGCAAATCCGTGACGCTTTACAACTCCTTGGAACCCTTTACCTTTAGAAGTACCAGCGATATCTACGAATTCACCTTCTTCAAAGTGCTCTACAGTGATACTGTCTCCTAATTTATACTCTTCCTTAAATCCTTGGAATTCCATGACTTTATACTTAGGCGAAGTACCTGCTTTTTTAAAGTGACCATTAGCCGCTTTAGAAGCACGTTTTTCTGCCTTGTCATCGAAACCAAGTTGAAGAGCTTCATACCCGTCAACCTCTTTGGTTCTGACTTGGGTAACAACACAAGGTCCAGCTTCGATAACAGTACATGGAATGTTTTTTCCATTCTCGTCAAAGATGCTAGTCATGCCGATTTTTTTTCCGATTAACCCAGACATATTTATTAATTTAATTAATTATTATTTGCTTTCTTTTGAAAGCTCTAAAAAAAAACAGGGCTAAATACTTCAACCCTGTTTGATGTATTTTTACCATTTTTCCTTTGCGAAACGCTCCGGACATGTCTCTAAAAGATTCCCTTTTAGTTTTTTTATGATTACACTTTTAAGGATTCCCATTTTCATGGGGATGGAAATTAGACCTTAATTTCCACCTCTACACCACTTGGTAATTCAAGTTTCATAAGTGCATCAATTGTCTTTGAAGAAGAACTATAGATATCTAATAGTCTCTTGTAAGAACTTAATTGAAATTGCTCTCTTGATTTCTTGTTTACGTGTGGAGAACGTAATACAGTAAAGATTTTTTTGTGCGTTGGTAATGGAATTGGCCCAGTTACCACAGCTCCCGTAGTTTTTACTGTTTTTACGATTTTTTCAGCTGACTTATCAACTAAGTTATGATCGTATGATTTTAATTTTATTCTAATTTTTTGACTCATTTTCTTAGTTTTAAGCAGTTACACCTTTAGATTTTGCAATAACATCTTCCGAAACATTAGAAGGAGTTTGTGCATAATGTGAAAATTCCATTGTTGATGTTGCTCTTCCTGATGATAATGTTCTTAATGTAGTTACATATCCAAACATTTCAGATAACGGAACATCAGCTTTTACAACTTTTGCTCCAGCTCTATCGTCCATCGCATTCACTTGACCTCTACGTCGGTTTAAATCTCCAACAATATCACCCATGTTTTCTTCTGGTGTTACTACATCCATTTTCATGATTGGCTCAAGAATAACAGCTCCAGCAGCTTTTGCAGCAGCTTTATACCCTAACTTAGCAGCCAATTCAAATGAAAGTGCATCAGAATCCACTGCGTGGAAAGATCCATCTTTTAAGACAATTTTCATAGAATCCATTTCAAAACCTGCTAAAGGACCATTTTGCATTGCTGCAGCGAACCCTTTTTCAACAGACGGAATAAATTCTTTAGGAATACGACCACCTTTGATTTCATCAATAAACTGAAGTCCAGGCCCTTTGAAATCCTCATCAGCAGGTCCCATTTCGAAAACAATATCTCCAAACTTACCACGTCCACCAGATTGCTTCTTATAAGTTTCTCTATGACTTGCAGTTTTAGTCAATGCTTCTTTGTATTCTACTTGCGGCTCTCCTTGATTTACTTCAACCTTAAACTCACGTCTTAAACGGTCAACAATAATATCCAAGTGAAGCTCTCCCATTCCTGAGATAATAGTTTGACCTGAAGCTTCATCCGTTTTTACTGTAAATGTAGGATCTTCTTCAGCTAATTTACCTAAAGCAATACCTAATTTATCGACATCCGCTTTCGTCTTTGGCTCTACCGCGATACCAATTACTGGATCAGGGAAGTCCATAGATTCTAAAATAATTGGGTGCTTTTCATCTGAAAGCGTATCTCCTGTTTTTATAGATTTGAATCCAACAGCAGCTCCAATATCTCCAGCTTCTATATAGTCAATTGAGTTTTGTTTGTTCGCATGCATTTGATAGATACGAGAGATACGTTCTTTTTTACCAGAACGATTGTTCAACACGTACGAACCTGCATCTAAACGACCAGAGTATGCTCTAAAGAATGCTAAACGACCTACGAAAGGATCAGTAGCAATTTTAAATGCTAATGCCGCAAACGGCTCTTTAACATCTGGTTTACGTAATTCTTCTTTTTGAGTATTAGGATTCATCCCTACAATACCTTCCTTATCTACAGGAGAAGGCAAGTAACGACATACAGCATCTAATAAGAATTGTACTCCTTTATTTTTGAAAGCAGAACCACAAATCATTGGAATGATAGACATGTCCATTACAGCAGCACGAAGCGCAGCATGCACTTCTTCTTCTGTGATAGAATCTTCATCTTCCATGAATTTTTCTAAAAGATCCTCATCGTATCCTGCAACTTCTTCAATTAAAAGCGCACGATATTTACGAGCTTCTTCTTTCATATCTTCTGGAATTTCAATAACATCAAAAGTTGCCCCTTGTGTTTCATCATGCCATACGATAGCTCTGTTTTTTACTAAATCAACAATACCTTTGAAATTTTCTTCGTCTCCAATATTTAAAACGATAGGAACAGCATTTGAACCTAACATTTCTTTAACTTGGCGACAAACCATCATAAAATCAGATCCTTGACGGTCCATTTTATTAACGAAACCAATTCTAGGTACTTTATAGTTATCAGCAAGTCTCCAGTTCGTTTCAGATTGCGGCTCAACACCATCCACTGCACTAAACAAGAAAACTAACCCATCTAATACACGTAACGAACGGTTTACTTCCACCGTAAAATCAACGTGACCAGGAGTATCAATAATGTTAAAATGGTAATCTTTAGTCTCTGGAAGAATTTCTGCGTTCTCTTTTGGAAACTGCCATGTACATGTTGTAGCAGCAGACGTAATTGTAATACCACGCTCTTGCTCTTGCTCCATCCAGTCCATTGTAGCCGCACCATCATGCACTTCTCCAATTTTATGACTTACACCTGTATAATATAATACACGCTCAGTTGTAGTGGTTTTACCAGCATCAATATGCGCAGCAATACCTATATTTCTAGTATATTTTAAATCTCTAGCCATTTCTTAGTCTTGTAATGAATTAAAATCTAAAATGCGAGAATGCTTTATTCGCCTCTGCCATTTTATGTGTATCTGTTCTCTTTTTAACCGCTGCACCTTCTTCTTTTGCCGCTGCTAATACTTCTGAAGCTAATTTTAACGCCATTGACTTCTCGTTTCTTTTACGAGAATAACTAATTAACCACTTCATTGCAATAGATACTTTTCTATCTGGTCTAATCTGCATTGGAATTTGGAATGTAGCTCCACCTACTCTACGCGAGCGAACTTCTACATGCGGCATTACATTAGATAATGCGTCTTTCCATAATTCTAAAGCTGTTTTTTCTTCGTCTGTTTTCTTTTGATCTACAATATCCATTGCATCATAGAAAATTTTGAATGCTATTGACTTTTTACCATCCCACATTAAGTTATTCACGAAACGTGTAACTAATTGATCATTAAATCTTGGATCTGGTAAAAGAGGTCTTTTTTTCGCCTTACTTTTTCTCATGTCTTTACATTAAAAGTTTTTAATTACTTCTTTGGGCGTTTTGCACCGTACTTAGATCTACGTTGTGTTCTACCTTCTACACCTGCGGTGTCTAAAGCTCCACGAACGATATGGTATCTAACTCCTGGTAAATCTTTTACCCTTCCACCTCTAACTAATACTATCGAGTGCTCTTGTAGATTGTGTCCTTCACCTGGGATGTATGCGTTTACTTCGTTACCATTTGTCAAACGAACCCTTGCAACTTTACGCATTGCCGAGTTAGGTTTTTTTGGTGTCGTCGTGTAAACACGTGTACAAACTCCACGTCTCTGAGGACAAGAATCTAAAGCAGCCGATTTACTCTTCTTAGTTATTTTGGCTCTTCCTTTTCTTACTAATTGTGAAATTGTTGGCATCTATTGTTAAATATATTTTGATGTTAAAACCCTCTTTAGAGGGCGGCAAAGGTAAGTAATATTTTGAATTATTCAAATCTTAACGACTTAATTTTCAATAAGATTAATTTTTTAAAGTTTTAATATACATTAATTCCTGTTTTTTTACGTTATTTTGACATTGATCGTATTCCCTTTTAGTTTGAAAAAAACATCATTATATAGTATCCTTTCTTTGTTATCACTTTTTTGTTTTTCATTTGTAAGCAGTCAAACGCTAAATGTAAAAGGAAATACCGCTGACGAACAACAGATTATTGACGCAATCAATTATAAGAAAGCGCACGAAAATATGAAATCTATTGTAGATGAGTTAAATTCTCTACAAAAAGATTTTTTTACTATTGGCTATTTTGACGCTTCGTATTCCGAACTTATAAAAACCAATGATTCTACTTACCAAAGCACCTTTACACTAAATACAAAATACACCTCTTTAAAAGTATTCTATAATAAGGACAGAATGAACGAAAGTTTACTTGGCGCATTTAGCCTGAATTATACGGACACCCATTTTAACATCGCGCCAGAAAACTTAACTCCTTTTTTAGAAGCACTTATTGAGAATTTTCAGAATACAGGAAATCCTTTTGCAGAAGTTCAACTTAAAAATATTATAAAACAAGATCAAATAGTTTTAGCGGATTTAGACATTCAAGTGATCAAGAAGCGTCGTCTGGACAAGATCATTATTAAAGGATATGAAAAATTTCCAAAGTCATATACCAAACATTATTTACGATTGACTTCAAAATTATTTAATAAGAACGAAATTACAAAGCAAACCAAACGCATTGATCAGTTACTTTTTGCGCGCCAAATTAAAGACCCTGAATTATTATTCACAAAAGATTCTACTACCTTATATATATATATTGAAAAAGTGAAGAGTAATTTTTTTGATGGTTTTATTGGATTTAACACAGATGAAGATACCGGAAATTTAAAATTAAACGGATATCTCGATTTGAAATTGACCAATAATTTGAATGTAGGCGAACAATTCAATATTTTATGGAAGAACGATGGAAATGGACAAACGAAATTTTTGGCTGATTTAAAAATTCCGTATGTTTTTAATTCTCCTATCGGAGTGAATGCTGCGTTAGATATTTTTAAACGCGACTCCCTTTTCACAACAGTCAACACCACTTTTAAAGCGTTTTATCAGATCAACCAGAATAATCAAGTGCATCTTGGCATTCAACAAACAGAATCCAACAATCTTTTAGACGATACTGCAAATACAACCATTGACGATTATAAAAGCTTTTTTACCACAGCGGGCTATACTTTTGCGAAACGAAATAATAACTATAGTATTTTTCAAGATAAAACTACGATAGCTATTGAAGGGCAACTTGGAACCAGAAAGAATAATGCTGAGAAAAATGAACAAACAAAATTTTCTTTTACAGGAAATTATTTGTGGGAATTAAACAATCGGAACTTTATATATGTAAATAATACTTCAGAAGCATTAATTTCCGATGCTTATCTTACCAATGAAAAATTACGCTTAGGAGGAATTCAATCCATTCGTGGATTTAATGAAAACAGTTTAGAAGCAACATTATACAGCACAATAAATACAGAATACAGGTATATTCTTTCTAGAAATTCTTATGTACATTCTATTATAGACTTTACCTATTTACAAGATGATTTAACACAAACGGACGTAAAACTTTATGGTTTTGGTTTTGGGCTTGGAATTCGATCAAAATCGGGTCTTCTTAAAATTAATTATGCGGTTGGAAAAACAGACAATTCTTCTATTAAACTATCTGAATCTAAGGTGCATATAAGTCTGTCAACCTCCTTTTAACAGTAGCTGTCCCGCTAATTTTCTTAGACGGCAGTCACTTTTTTCCGTAAAAAAATAGGAATATTAACATATTATTATGATTTTTGGGATAGCTAATTCAAATAATTAACACAATGAGAACAAAGTTTAATGGAATATTGACGCTTTTGCTGGCGTTAATGGTGCAGCTCGCGCTTGCACAAGAAAAAACAGTCAAAGGAACTGTTTCCGACGATTCTGGAATTCCGCTACCCGCGGCCAGTATAGTCGTTAAAGAAACTAATGCTGGTACGTCTACTGATTTTGATGGTAACTATACTATCACAGTAAATCAAGGACAAACTTTAGTATTTAGTTATGTTGGGTACAAAAAGCAAGAAATTGTAGTAGGTGCATTAAGCACAATCAATGCTACTTTGAAGGCAGACAACCAGCTAGAAGAAGTAATTATTACTGCACAGGGTATTAAAAAGGAAAAGAAAGCCTTAGGATATTCTGTAACCACAGTGAACAGTGAAGACTTAGAGCAGAAGGCAGACACAGATATCGGTAAGATATTACGTGGTAAAGCTTCTGGTGTACGTATTACTGGTTCTGGAGGTGTTTCTGGTAGTGGTTCAAACATTATTATTAGAGGTCAATCTTCTATTACAGGTGGAAACCAACCTTTATTTATTGTAGATGGTGTACCATTCGATGGTTCATCAGGTGGAGCAAACCAATCTGCAAGTTCAGGAGCTTTCCAATCCGGTAACGTAGCAAGTAGATTTGCTGATATTGATCCTAACAACATTGAAAGCGTAAGTATCTTAAAAGGTTTAAGTGCAACAGCTTTATACGGAGGTGAAGGACGTAACGGTGTAATCTTAATTACAACAAAATCCGGAAAAGACGCAAACAAGAAAATGGAAGTTACTGTAAACCAATCTATTTTCTTTAACAGTATCGTATTACCTGACTACCAAAACACTTGGGGTAATGGTTTCCAAAACGTATACGGAGCATTCTTTAGCAACTGGGGATCTAGGTTTGACAGTCAAGCTACGATTGACAATGCTTTTAGAACTTCTATTGTAAACAACTTTGGAGTAGAACCATCGACTTTATTTCCTGGTAGAACTGATTTAGACACACCAACGGTAGCTTACAGAGCTTATGACAGTCAAGAAGAATTTTTCAAGACAGGTACTATTGTTAGTACTTCTGTTAACGTTGCTGGTGCATTTTCAGACAAAGGAAGTTTCAACGCTTCTTATGCGCACGTAGATGATCAGTCGTTTATTCCAAACAACAGCTTACGAAGAGATAACTTCTCTGTGGGTGGAACTTTTAAAATGTCAAATAAATTTACAGTTTCTGGGAAAATCAGTTTAGCTAAAACAGATATTAGAAGTCCTTTTACGGATGCTTCTACTGGTAGTGACGTTACATCGTCTACTGCTGGAACTGGAGGTGTTGCTTCTATCTGGAACATTCTTTATTTACCACGAAGTGTAGACATTACCTTACCAAGCCAACATCCTATTACTGGAGAAAGCATTTGGTATAGAGGTGGAAATGACCGTACAAACCCAGCTTGGGCATTAAACAATACACAAGATAGTAACAGTACTGACCGTGTATTTACAAATTTTGTAACTTCTTATGAAGCTGCAGACTGGTTAACGTTAAGCTATCGTTTAGGTATTGATAGTCAAAACACAAGAACAAGACGTGTAATCAATAAAGGTTCTAATGATGGTTTACATCCTAATGGATACTTACAGACAACTTCTGAAAGATTCACTATTTGGGATCACTCAATATTAGCTTCTTTGGACAAAGAGATTTCAGAAGACTTTGCTGTTCAAGCAACTTTTGGAGCAACAACGAAACGTCAAATTTTTGAGCGTGATGGTTCTGAAAGTAGAGATCAAATTGTATTTGGTTTATGGAATCACTTAAATTTTAGCAACTCTAGTACTATTATTGAAGGAACTGTTTTTGCTGATAACAACCAAACATACCAAACATTTAGCGAGCAAAACAACGTTGCTGCCTATGTTTCTGGTACCATATCATACAAAAACTTTTTATATTTAAACACTTCGTTAAGAAACGAATGGAATTCTACGCTAGAACAAGAAAACAGATCACAGTTTTCTCCTGGTGTAAGTGTATCGTTCGTTCCAACATCTGCTTTTGAAGGACTTAGATCTACAAACGGGCTCAACTTCCTAAAGCTTAGAGCTGGTTACGGTACTTCTCCAGGTTTCCCTGGACCATACAACACAAGAGGTGTGATATCTTTAGTACCTAATATTTTCCAAACTGCTGGAGGAAACGGAACTACAACAACAAGTATTCCTAACTTCTTACCAAATCCAGATTTAAAGCCAGAACTTTCAAAAGAACTTGAACTTGGAATCGAGGCAAGATTTTTAGATAACAGAGTAGGATTCGATTTTACATACTATAGTAGAGATACGGAAGATCAAATTATCCAAAGACCTTTAGCTCCTGAAACAGGGTACACAAGTACTTTTACAAACATTGGAAACGTTTTAAACAAAGGTTTTGAAATCGGATTTGACATTACTCCTGTTAGAACTAAAGACTTTGAATTTAAAATTTCTGGAAACTTCACGCAAAACGAAAGCGAAGTAAAAGGTTTGGATGATGGAGAGCAAATCCTTTACGGAGGTATCTTCGCAACTCCTGCAAATGCCGCTATCAATGGGCAACCACTAGGTGTTATTGTAGGTGGTCAAATTGCAAGAGATGCTAATGGTAACCGCTTGGTAGGAGAAGATGGATATTGGATTCAAGATCCTCAAAATGGTGTTATTGGAGATCCAAACCCAGACTGGTTTACTACGGTAAATACCGGATTAACTTGGAAAAACCTTACTTTCAATATGCAGTGGGAATATCAAAAAGGTGGAGACATCTACGCTACTACGGTAGGAGCATTAATAGGTAGAGGACTTGTTGGAGATACTGATTTTGACAGAACACAAGGTATTGTTTTACCAGGTACACGTCAAGCTACGGGACAACCAAATGATATTCAATTAACAGCTACAGAAGCATACTTTAACAATATCGGTTTCGGAATTGACGAAGTATTAATTTATGACGCTACGCATATCAGATTAAGAGAAGCTTCTATCAGCTACAGATTACCTAAGAAATGGCTTGACAGAACTCCTTTTGGGAATGTATCATTTACAGTTTCGGGTCAAAACTTATTCGTAAAAGCATTCAATACACCTGATAGCGTAAATTATGATCCTGAATTAAACAGTTTAGGTGTAGGAAACTCGCAAGGGTTTGACTATTTAACTTCTTGGAATTCCAGAAGATACGGTATGAGCGTAAAAGTAACATTCTAAAAAAAATGACAATGAAAATAAAAAATAACAAATTGTTTTGGTTGCTAGGACTAATACTTGTATTCTCTTGTGAAACAACAGAATTAGATTTACTAGTAGACCCAAATGTACCAACTCCCGAGACCTTGAATGAGAATGGAAGTTTAAACTTCATTCAGTTCAATCTTGCAAAGTTCTTCGAAGAAGCAACTGAGGCTGGTGCTGAAACTGTACGTTTAGAGTACATGTTTGATACTTATGAAATAAACTTCAATAACACAAACCCAAATGCAAGTGGAATGTGGCGTATTGGATATACAGATGTACTAAACGAAGTTAAAGCATTAATTCCAATTGCAACCACTACTGGTAGTCACAGACATCTGGGTGTTGCAAGAATTATTAAAGCTTACACATTAATGACTTTAGTTGACTACTTCGGTGATGTTCCTTATTCGGAAGCATTACAAGGAGATAGCGGTATTGTTTTCCCTAGTGTTGATCCAGGATCAGAGGTATATGATGCAGCATTTGACGAATTGGACTTAGCATTAGCTGATTTTGCGAATATAGATCCTGCTCTAACTCCTTCATTTAATGATTTATTTTTTGGAGAAGACGAAAGCGATGACATGACGCAATGGACAAAAGTAGCTAATACACTGAAGCTTAAATACTACTTAAACAGAAGACTCATTGACCAAGCTGGTGCAACGGCTGGAATAAACACAGTACTTACTGGTGGTAACATTATCACGAGTAGTGCAGATGACTTCAAATGGACTTCAGGAACTTCATTAAATCCTCAAAGTAAGCATCCATACTATGTAGAAGAGTATGAAGCTGCAAACACTGGAGAGTACATTCCAAATTACCTAATGTGGGCATTAGCCGAAGAAAAAGGCACTGAAGACCCAAGATTACGTTACTACGTATATAGACAATCTGGAGGCTTCCCTACAGATCCTGCTACTTTAGATAACGAAATTAGCTGTTGGAACGATCCAAGACCAACTACGTATGCACCAATTGATGCCTTGCAACCAGTACCATTACCATTCTGTTCTTTATTCGGAAGAGGCGATGGATATTGGGGAAGAGATCACGCAAATCGTGAAGGGATTCCACCAGATAATACTAAAAGATCAACATTTGGTGTATATCCAGTTGGAGGTCGTTATGATGATAATGATGCAGCTAGAATTAGATCTGGACAAGGACTTGCTGGAGCTGGTATTTGGCCAATCATGATGGATTCTTTTGTATACTTCATGAGAGCTGAGGCTGCATTATACCTAGGAACAGCTGATAGTGACGCTGCAATGCTAGAGCAAGGTATTAGATCCTCTATGAATACAGTTATAGGATTTTTACCAAACCCAGGAGATTTCACTAACACTTCAGATGCTACTGACATTGATAACTATGTAGCAGGAGTTATGGCTTCATACATGGCAGCTACTAGTGATGATGAAAGAATGGACATCATTGGAAAAGAATACTGGTTAGCAATGTACGGTAATGGAGTTGAAGGGTATAACCTTTACAGAAGAACTGGCGCACCAGGTAATTTACAACCTACATTACTCGGAACTGGCTCGTTCCCAAGATCTTTGCTATATCCAAGTAATACAGCTGATAGAAACATAAATATCACTCAGAAACCTGGACTTTCAGTACAAGTATTCTGGGATAACAATCCTGCAGGATTTATTCAATAAAAAATAAATTATGAAAAATAAATTATTAAAATCATTCTCAGTATTAGGTGCTATCATACTAGCATTTAGTAGCTGTTCAGACGATGACACATTACCTGTGCAATTCGATGAACTGATCAATTCTGGATTGCCATTCGCAACAGAAATCACTACCAATGGTTCTACGAACGTTAATAAATTAGACCCAGGTAGTTCAAACTTCTCTAAAGATTATCGAGTAATTTCTCCTGCCGGAGGAACTGATGTCACTAAAGTTGAAGTATATGTAAGCTTAATAGGGCAGAATATCAACGCTGCTGAAGCATTATTATCAACTACTGAAGCTTCAAGTTTCACTGCAGCTGCTAACGGAGGATACCCAGAAGTAAACATAGCATTTGATGGTGCATCAATTATAGCTGCTTTAGGTATTGATCCATCCAATTTAGAAGGTGGTGATACGTTTAGTTACAGATTAGCGCTCACAAATCCTCAAGGAACATTTTCTGATGTAAGTGCAAACTTTGACAATCAATCAGCAGATCATACATTTACATCTACTGTAGTTTGTGACTCACCTACTTTACCTGCTGGTGACTGGGTAATTGATATGGCAGACTCTTATGGCGACGGATGGCAGCCTACTACTGGTAACGGTGGTGGACCTGGAATCACAGTTACCTTAAGTAATGGAACTGTTATAGAAATTGGATTATGTACACCTTACGAACCACCTGGTTATGCATGTACAACTGGGCTTAGCTCAGGTTCTGCAACAATTACAATACCTGCCAATGTTAGTGGAGAATGGGTATTCAATGGTGATTTCTGGGGAGAAATGTCTTTCCAAGTATATGGGCCAAGTGGTAGTACAGTTGCTTCTGGTAATGCCGGAGCAGCAGCAGGACCAATTGCATTAAACTTATGTAACGAATAAACAGAAACGATTCAATAAAAATCGTGTTAAATATCTAACTACCCATGAATAAAATTCATGGGTAGTTTTTTTTTAGTCTAAAATTAGTTGCTTTTCACTTGAAAACGAACACTCACACATTGGAGTTTGCTAGGAAATAGTATATAAATCTGAATACCAAAACGCTTTTTAGCGTAAGTAGAAACGATTCAAACTATAAGAAATAGAACCTGTATGAATAAGTGATGTAAATGTAGCTTGGAAATGAAATCTAAAAGATCATTTCACAGTAGATAAGTTAAAATGTTAAAAAATATTTTATTCAACAATAGGCGCATTCAGAAAATAGGTAAAGCCTTGTAAATACTGATATTTTTTTGTAA
>CAYGPQ010000102.1:0-10284 GCA_964351775.1 uncultured Kordia sp.
GTGGAACATAATGACTTCTACCTGCTGCAATTAATTGTCCAGGATTCACGCCTAGTTCTTGTAATACTCTAATAATAGAAGTAGTGCGTTTTACACTTAAATCCCAGTTGTCAATCAATACACCTTTGTTATAAGGAACATTGTCAGTATGACCTTCTACCATACATTCAAAATCTGGCTTGCTGTTTACAACCTTTGCAACTTTCGCTAATACTTCTTTAGCTCTTGTCGTTACATTATAGCTTCCGCTTTTAAATAATAACTTGTCAGCAATCGAAATAAACACAACGCCTTTTTCAACATTGATTTCAATGTCTGGGTCGTCAATTCCAACAGCTTTCTTCAAACTAGAAACAATGGCAAGTGTTACACTATCTTTCTTGTTTAAAGCGTCTTGCAAACGAGTAATTTTAAGGTCTTTTTCTTTCAAGCTTTCCAATGACTTTTCAAGGTTTTCAGCACCTTTCGTTGTCAAAACAGTCATATCTCTTGTATTTTCAATCAAGCTTTGCGTGTTTTTCTTCAAATCATCATTCGCTTTCTTCAAATCTGCTACCTGATCTTTCAAAGCATCAGCTCTTGCAGAAGAAGACGCTTTTTCTTCTAAACATGAGTTTAACTTCACAGTGGCAGAGTTCAGTAAATCTTTCGTTTCCTTGTGTCTAGCTTCTAAAGCAGTAAACTCTTTTTTAGAAACACAAGAGGATAATAAAAAGGACAGTGTTACTGTCAATAAAAGTATTTTCTTCATAAATCTTATTTTTTATATAATATTAAAACGGTTTTTCAAAATTTGAGTCAAAAGTATTAAAAATGCTATTCATTTAAGCAGTATTAACAAAGTTTTAAAACTATAATTTCAAGTTTTTTAAACAATTCAAAAAGGAAACCTTTTTATTACAAATATCGCATTGATTTAGGCATTCATTAATGATTTTCTACGAATATATATATGAGTTTAGTATAGAAATTTACAATACAATGGAGATTAAATGAACACCGTTATTCTTTAAAATTAATGTCACAAATTAAGTAATTTGAGTTGAACACGCTGTAGGTATTCATAAAATTTTACTAATTTTAAGAATTAACCATAAAATTCTATAGTTCATGAAAAAAAGAAATCTTAAAACTTTAGACCTTAACAAAAAGTCTATTTCGAAATTACAAGACAATGCTATCAAAGGTGGAACATGGGTTACAATTTGTGACTGTGTAGTGTCAGTAGGGCCTATTTTGTGCGGTGCTACAAGTGCATTTATTAAGTGTGCCGCGGATTGTCCTACTTTACCTGAGTAGTTTATTATAAGTTGTCTAAAAAGGAGTTATTGCAAATAAATGGAAACTCTTATG
Organism: uncultured Kordia sp.; assembly: GCA_964351775.1. GTDB lineage: Bacteria > Bacteroidota > Bacteroidia > Flavobacteriales > Flavobacteriaceae > Kordia. The sequence goes on from CAYGPQ010000102.1 coordinate 1,354, forward strand.
TTGTTATTTTATTGATTCATTAATTGCTTTTGAACCAAGAAATTCTCTTTTCACGCTATGAATGCCTTTTTAGACAACTTCTTTTCATTTGCTAATTACCCTAAATCCGAATAGGTTTTTTTTCCTTTTAAGAAATATGAAAACACAATTGATTTTTGTTTAAAATACTGTTTTTGCTGTGTTTTTCCACGTTTCTTTAGCATCTTCATGAATCGTGCGTAAAAGTGAAAATGTCCCTTTACAATGGCTGAAAAATGCTTAAAACGCAGTTGTACTAAGAACTGAATAGCGGCTATTCCATCCAATACCAAACGTGAAAATATAATCGGAATTAATTTTCCTTTCGGGAGATTCTTCGCCAGCATACACAAGGAATTTCTAAAATTTAGATAGGTTTTCTGCGGATGCAAACCGTCCAATGTAGCGCCACCAACATGATAGACCACACTTTCTGGAATATATATTGCTTTATAGCCCAAATTAAACGCGCGCCAACACAAATCGATTTCCTCTTGATGCGCAAAAAAATCTTCATCAAAACCATTTAATTTCTGAAAAACAGCTTTTCGGATAAACAAACACGCGCCAGAAGCCCAGAAAATAGGAAGTGTATCGTTGTATTGTCCGTTGTCTTTTTCTAAGGTATGAAAAATACGTCCTCTGCAAAACGGATAGCCATATTTATCAATAAATCCGCCAGCTGCGCCCGCATATTCAAAATGTGTTTTCTGTTTAAAATCTAGAATTTTGGGTTGAATAATCGCCGTTTTAGGATTCAATTCAAATTCCGATACAATAGGAGTGAGCCAGTCTTTGGTGACTTCCACATCCGAATTCAACAAGCAAAAAACAGCTTCATCCACACTTGGCAATGCGTCATTATATCCTTTGGCATAGCCACCATTCACTTCATTCTGAATAATAATAATTTCCGGAAAATGCGTTCGTACATAATGGATAGAAGTATCACTCGAAGCATTATCTGCCAGATAAATAGTAGCGCCTTCAGAAAATGCAAGCACACTTGGCAAAAACTGTTCTAAGAGTTTTTTTCCGTTCCAATTTAGAATGACAATGGCAATGTTCATATCTTAATTCAAAGATTAAATAATTGAATAATTCAAAGAGTTTGTTTTCAGCAATAAAGAATAAAATTTTGAATTAAAAGGAGTTCGCAATGAATTACGATTCATTAAAGTCAAACAAAGTTATGAAAAGTATTTCTCTAGGAATTGATATTCGTAAAAAATAGTTTATATAATCTCTCGAATAAGCTGAACAAAGATTACTTCGACGAAAAGCTCAGCATTAGTACTCCGCCGAAACTCCTCGCAATGAAGCTTCAAATACGTTCAGTAATATTTCAAAGCACTTCCCAAAAGAATATGTTAGGTTCCATAATAAATAAAAGCCGTTCCCTAAACATTCCTTCAGGTTATCATAATATCTCTTTGACGTTGATTAATATCTTTTTGCGGTTGAATAAAGAATATATTCGGTTAAGTATGGCATTTTACCCTTTAACGAACCCTTTATAATCTATAAAGTATCGATTAAAATCGATAAACAACAGCTTCTAACCATTTCCGCGAGGGCTCACAACCTTTAAATAAACAGAAATAAATAGTAATGAACCGCTTCGAAATATTATTTAATGGGATACACGCATGTAAGTAAGGGATAAAATGTAGAATTTAGTAGATGGTGTTTAGTTTTCAGTCTCAGTTTGCAGTCTCAGTTTGCAGTTGTCAGTAACAGTTTTCAGTTTAAATAGGCTAACAATCAAACAAGTCTAACATTCTAAACAATCTAAACGGTCGCACTGAGCGGAGTAGAAATGAAAACCACGTAGAAATCCCCATTGTAATTTCCTCAGAAGATGCTTAATTTTGATCACAACAATAAAAAATGGTATTTTCATACACTACCTATTGTTAATCAACCTCAAAACCAACACACATGAGTTATCTTTCATTTCACCCTGGAAATAAATCTTCTGACGAAGGTAAAAAAGCCAAAGGTTCGGTACGAAAAGCATTTTCCGATTATATCATCAAAAATTATGGTGACGATTACAAGAAAACCTTACTAAAACAACGATCAAAAACTGATGATATCGGATTGATCAAAAAACAAATCTTGCAAGCTCCTGAAGAAACAGACACAAAACCACTCGTGGGAATCATCGGCGGCGGATTTGCTGGAATGTATGCCGGACTCATCTTACAATCCCTCGGCATTGAATTTGAAATCTTTGAAGCTTCTGACCGCGTAGGTGGACGAATTGATACCTGGTATTCCTCAGCGTACGATCCAAAAAGTAAAGAAAACAAAGGATTGTATGGTGAAGTAGGAGGTATGCGTGTTCCGCAATTCTCAGATGATATGCTGCCAGTACAACACTTGGCGTTATCGTTGAATTATGTGTTACAGCGAAATGAAATGACAGATAAAATGCTGCGTTGGCGAAAATTCTATTACAATTCTGACTATCAGCGTTTGCGATTCAATAACATGAAAAAGCCAATTTTAGCCAAAAATGCAAGTCTAAATTCTTTAAACTTTGGACAAAATGAAGGTGGCGATTTAAAAGAAGTATGGGTAACGCCTAAAAAAGATGCAAATGGTAAAGAATACTTGCCAATCAATATCATTCTCGATAAAGTAAACGGTCCTTTTTTGGAAGCCATCAACAAATCATTCGAAACCGGATTTGCCAAATTGCTACGTTATGACAACTATTCCATGTGGGCATATTTAACCAATGTATTTACCTTGGCGGATTTAGAAGAATACTATGATCCTGCAATGGGCGCGCCTTGTGAGAACCTTTCTTATAATATTGCAAGTTATCTAGAAACGACCAATGTGGGAACAGGAATGTACAGTGTTTCCTTTGTGGAAATGGTGATTGCAGTGTACGATTGGGATGGAAGTAAAAATTCGTACGATCGAACGGATCCAAACATTTATATGATTACGATGAATGAAGGAATGCAGCATTTTCCAGATGCCTGTCGTACGGTTTTAAATCTTGAAAAAGGAGTCACAGCGGATGATGGACGTTTGGCGCAAGTCTTAATCGGAATGGCAAAAGGACAGAATAACGAATACGGATATTCGCCTCCAAACCTCACAAAAGATGCAGAACCGCCAGCAAGTGTTCCGCCAGCAGATCCAAAAGGAAGTGCGAATACAAATCCGGATGTTTCTAAGAAAAAGCAACGTGTATTTATGAATCATAAAGTAACACAAGCTATCTATGATGAAAAACTCTATAATAACAAAGGAGGAATGCGTTTGGCAATTGAACATAGCAAAGATGGTCAAAAAGATGAATTGGCTAAAGAATACGCCTATGTCATCAGTACGTTGCCAAATGGTGCGTATTTAAGCGGACAAAAGAAAACAAATTTCTTTGAGAATTTATCGTTTGCAAAAGCACGTGCATTGCGTGAAAGTAACTATATGCCAGCATTTAAAGCATTTATTACGTTCAACAAACAATTCTGGAAAGAAATAGGAGAAGAACGTCAATATGAAACAGGAATGGGCGTGTCCGCAAGTGATCGTTCTAACCGACAAATAGTATATCCATCGTACGGATTTGATGCAGATAAAGGCGTATTACAAATCTATTCATGGGCACAAGATGCAGAACGCATGGGCGCATTAAGCGATAAAGAACGTGTAAACGAATGCTTAAAAGGAATACAATTCATGTATCCAGAAGTAAATATATACGATTACTATGCAGGGTATAATGATGGCGTGACGACAAAAACATGGTTTTGGGATCAACATGCAGGTGGTGGCGCTTTTGCATTATTCAATCCTGGACAATTCAAAAACCTATATCCAACACTATTAACACCAGAATTTGATGGAGCGTTAAATATTGCTGGCGAATGTTGCTCCGTACATCACGGTTGGATTGTTGGTGCGTTAGATTCCGCATACAACTCTGTCAATAACATTTTAGAAGAAATGAAGGCAACCAAGCATATTGTAAAAATGAAAGCAATTTGGGGCGGTTTGACCGAACCAGATGTAGCCATAAAAGAATCTTAAAAGAAAATTTGAATACCAACTATATACTAACAACGCTATAGTGAATTCAAAACTAGGGAAGTCGTTATATTGACTTTCCTAGTTTATTTAGTTTATGAGTTTAGTGGTTTAGTAGTTTATGGAAATAACTCATAATTGAATGAATTTCAAATAGAAAATGTATTTTTTTCAAAACAGAATACCTATCCAATAACAATTAATAATTTTCAACTGAATAACTAAATAAATAGCTGAAACAAACAATTTTAGATTTTAGAATTATTTAATTTTAAATACTGAACACTAAGCTTTTAACTAAAAAACATCTTGACTCTTGATTCCATACTCCATAATCTTTTTAATTTTGAACCTTGAACCTTGAACATATTTTTTCAAACCACACCTACACACAACTCACGTTAAATGCTTATATTTGAGAAACTTCCCTAATTGTTTTATAGCCTACAAAAAAACAACGAACCAAAAATAATAACGTAAATACACCAATCATGACTGAAGATTTTATTCCATTTAAAAGTATCGGACTTTGTTTTAGTGGCGGCGGTTATCGAGCTACATTCTTCTCATTAGGAGTTGTTTCCTATTTTGAAAAAATACACTATCAAAATGCGCCTTTAGCAAAAAACATAGAAGCATTCAGTACCGTCAGTGGCGGAACATTATTCGGAGTTGCGTATACCAAAGCCGTTCAAGAGTCAAATTATGATTTCAAAACTTTCTTTCAAACATTTTATGATTCATTTGAACCTCAGAATGATAAACTGCTAAAAACAGCCATTGCCAAATTAAGTGATGATAATGTTTGGAAAGCAAATCCACATAAAAAACGCTCACTCATCAATGCTTTTGCGCTTACCTATGCAGAAATGGATATCTACAAAGATTCCTTTGAGATGTTTAATACCCCAAAATCTGAACACTTACGACATGTATGTTTCAACGCTACTGATTTTTCGTTCGGATTGGCATTTCGATTCCAAAACACAGGAATGTTCGGAAATAAACCATTAAACAATTCACAAGTAAACAAACTCAAAGATGAAATCCAATTAGGAGACATTGTAGCTTCTTCTTCGTGTTTTCCTTTGGGATTTGAGCCTTTAGTATTTCCGGATGATTACATTAAAAATCAACAAAGTACAGAATATAAATCATTAAAAAGTTTAGAACGTTTTAGTGATGGTGTCGGAATTATGGATGGTGGAATTGCCGACAATCAAGGAATTGGAAGCATGATGAAAATTAGCAAACAACGCAAAACTCGTGATCGCGATTTGGATTTAATCGTGGTGAATGATGTTGGAAGCTTCAAAATGGTTCCGTGGCAACCTGAACACAAAAACTTGGATGAAAGTGCCAGCATCAAAAGTACCTTATCAAAAGCGTTAAGTTATTTACAAATAAAACCATTATACCTTATCATCTTGCTTTTAGGAATACTCACGATGGTTTTAAATTCGTTAGAAATCATCAAAGGACAAGCATGGCCAGTATTCTACATTATTGGTGGAATCATTACGGGACTTGGTCTAGTACTCACAATTGCGGGACTTGTGGCAGGAATTGTAAAAGGTTTCGTGGTTCGCTCCGTAGCTGCACTCTTTAAGAAAAATGTTCCCGGACCATTAGTAGACGATGTATTAAGCTTTAAAAAATTAAGTATTGGCTTGGTACAACGAATGCTTACAGAGCGAATTAGCTCAACAGTGCTGATGGTAAATGATGTCTTCTTAAAACAAGTTCGTCGACTCAACTATCGCTTACTATATTCAGATACTGAATTGCAACACAAATTAATAACTTCTACAGTGTATGAATTAAATGGAGAAGCAACTGCCTATACGACTACGTTTAGATACAATAAAAACATCAGTCCTGCACCGAGTACGCTTCTAAAAAATGTTGGTTTAACTGCTTCCGAAACACCGACAACACTTTGGTGGGACAAAACAGACATTGCAAAAAATCGTATGGATACGTTAATTGCCTGTGGTCAATTTACAACCTGTTACAAACTGATGGATTACATTCTCAAACTCAAAAAAAATAAAAGAATAACTCTATCAGAAGAAGACACTACGGCAATTGATACACTATACACTGCTTTAGAAAAAGATTGGAAACAATTCAATGAAAACCCAATGTTTCATATAGAAACCTTAAAAAAATAAAAAAAAGCATTCATCAGACTGTCTGAAAAGTATAATTCTTCGTCAAACTGAACTTGATTCAGTTTCACATTATACCTAAAAATTAATACGTTGAGATTTTGAAATACATTTTGATAAACTCCATGCAAAATTCAAAATAGCATCTTCAAAACTTTTCAGACAGCCTTTTATTCAATTACTCAAAAAAAAATTCCTGCACTTCACCTAATACGTGAATAATGAGCAAAGTACTACTAAAATACTAAGAGCATCAGCGTTCCAAGGTAAACTACACAAATAAAAGATGCCCATTCTATAAATTCAGCATGCTATAAAGTTAATTTCACTCATAAATAAGCATTTCAACGGTTAAAATACGCATTTAAACGATGTTTAGAGCGCGTTCAACTAAATACGTTAGAGATCACATTAAATGAAACTAGCTTTATAAAAGTATTGAAATAGCCTAAAGAAACACACATTTTTGCCCAAAATGGTGATTACAACAATACAAAACAGATTTAAAAGATTATTTGCCCTAAGGTAATCTCTTGAACTTAACCTAATTATCAAAAAACGATGAAAAAAATTTTACACATTATTGTGCTATGCCTTTTTATGCCTCATTTGAACGCGCAAACACCAGGCGAATCTATCTTTTACGAACAAACAGCAGGAGACACACGAAACTACATTGAGTACATTCCTGGCAATTTACCAATTATCATTTCTGCTCCACACGGAGGTGTACAACAATCTGGACAAACTATCGGAGGTGTTTTCTATCCTGATAATGACAGTTCGTTACCCGATCGTAGTTGCGGAACCAACGAACGAGATGACAACACTGACATTTTAGTGCGTGAAATTCAAAAAGAAATTTTTGCGCTTACAGGTTGCTATGCACATGTAATTATTAACAATTTACACAGATCAAAACTAGATCCAAATCGTGAAGTGAACGAAGCTACTTGCGGGAATGTTAATGCAACAGCACATTGGAATGCGTTCCACGGATTTCTCGATCAGGCAAGTGCCTCAGTGGAAGCAACTTGGGGAAAAGGTCTGTACATTGACTTACACGGGCAAAGTCATTCCGTTCCTAGAATAGAAGCTGGCTATAATATTAGCGCGGGCGAACTAAATTCATCGGATTTAAACGCAACAAACATTATCAATAAATCAACGATTAGAAATTTAGTTACAAACAACTTAAACAACTTCACACACGAAGAACTCATCCGCGGAAACCGTAGTTTAGGAGAACTATTCCAAAACGCCGCAGGAACATTCTATGCAAGTCAAAACTATCCTGGTTGTGGACAAAACGGAACCAATGGATACAGAGCCGTGCCAAGTGCCACCAACAATGGAGGTGGAACCTGTGATGATACACGCCCTAACGGAAATGCGTATTTTGATGGCGACTTTTACAACAATCGTAGACACGGATCGGGTAGTGGTACAACAGACGGAACTGGCGGTGCTGGGAACATAGATGGAATCATGACAGAAGTCAACAGACGCGTTCGTGACTTAGGCACTTACAACGGACAAGTATACGATACCAGACCGCAAACACTAGTTCCTTTTGCAAAAGACTATGCTGCGGTAGTGCTCGAATTTATTAATACACATTATAATAATTACGCACTATTTTCATACCCAGCAAATAGTTATGTAGTAAATAGTTTAAATCCATTGCCAACAATTTCGGGACTTAGCAACGGAACATTTACGGCGTCAGCGGGATTGGCAATCAACCCAACAACTGGAGAAATTGATACCTCGAACTCTTTAGCTGGAAATTACACAGTTACCTATTCGGTAGGAACATGTGGATATTTCTCAAGGAGTCAAAATATCACAATTGTAAATATCACATCACCTGATCTTGAAGCACCCACAATACCTGCAAATTTAACAGCAACAAACACTACAGAAACCACAACGGATTTATCTTGGAATAGTTCAACAGACAATCTTGGTGTCGTGAGTTACACTCTATATGAAAATAGAATATTTAGGGAAACGATCACACAAACAAACTATACGGTAACAGGTTTATCGCCCAATACTACCTATACATTTAGTGTAATCGCAATTGATGCAGCCGGAAACGAATCTATGGTAAGTAATGAAGTCAGTATTACAACACTTGAAAATAGCGTTCCACTAAACTACTGTCCATCTCAAAGTACCAATGTGAATGACGAATACATCAGTCGCGTGCAATTGGGAGACATTGATAATAGCTCTGATGCACGTTTCTATTCAGATTTTACAAACCTCACTACCGATGTAACAAAAAATGAACAATATACCATTACAGTAACACCAACATGGACAACAACGGTATATCCTGAAGCATACTCCGTTTGGATTGATTACAACAAAAATGGAATCTTCACAGATGCTGGAGAACAAGTTTGGACACAAGCAAGTACAACGCAAACTCCTGTAAGTGGAACATTCACAATTCCAACAACTGCAACCGAAGGCGCAACCAGAATGCGGGTTTCTATGAAATACAACGCAATTCCAACGGCTTGTGAATCATTTACCTATGGAGAAATAGAAGATTATACTGTCAATATTATATCTGCACAACCAGATACAACTGCACCAGTAATTACTTTAAACGGAAGTTCATCCATCAACTTGAATATTGGCGACAGTTACACCGAATTAGGCGCAACGGCAACCGATA
>CAYGPQ010000102.1:10384-14514 GCA_964351775.1 uncultured Kordia sp.
CAATCTACAGCAGATGATATCAATTGGACTCTTGATGCCAACGGAACACCATCAAGCGGAACTGGCCCATCAAACGCGGCCGTTGGAAGTTATTACATCTATGTAGAAGCTTCTGGAAATGGCGTAGCATACCCTAACAAACAAGCGATCATCAACTCTCCATGCTATGATTTAACCAATGAATTGAGTGCCGAATTCAGCTTTAGCTATCACATGTTTGGAGCAACAGATATGGGAACCATTGCTTTAGAAGCGAGTAATGATAATGGACTTTCTTGGACAACTTTATGGAGCGAATCTGGAAATAAAGGAAATAGTTGGTTCAATGTGAATCTTTCTATTTCTCAATATGTTGGAGGAAGTGTGCAATTGCGTTTCAACAGAGTCACAGGAAGCACGTGGCAAGCGGATATTGCTATTGATAATATTCAGTTGACAACAGCACTAACGGCACGTCAAGAAAGTACACAAACAAAAGATCCTGTTGATGTAGCAGTAACGGAATTAGGCGTGGCAAACACACTCACACTTTTTCCAAATCCTGTTCGTGGAAACATCCTAAACATCAAATTAGATCGTGGAAATGTTACTTCTTACAAAATCATCAACTTGTATGGACAATTGGTGTTATTTGGTAGTGACAGCTATCAAATCAATGTAGGTAAATTACAGTCTGGCGTCTATTTCATTGAAGTTTCAGATGGAAATAAAACATTGACTAAGAAGTTTATTAGACAATAAAAACATAAAATAATCTTACTAAAAAGCCCGATACATAAAACGTATCGGGCTTTTTCTTACTGTTTCACATCAGCTTCCGAAATCCGAAACGGATACGCATCTTGCAAAATTTTCAACTCTTCTTCGGTTAAATCTTCCACACTTTTGTTGAATTTTGTGTTGCTCAACTCTTCACGCAATTCGTAATATGCGCCAGTCAATTCGTTTTGAACACCAATATAACGATCATACGCAGCTTCTCGATCGGTATGAATTGAAATAATCGCTTTCTGTGGATTGTCAGACATCGTTGTTTTCTTTACACCATTGCAATAATCACAGGATTCATCGCCATTATTGTCAATAAAAGCTTTTACATTCTCGCGAAGTTCCTCAATGGTAATCGTTTCGTTATTTGCCATCAATTCGTTATTTCTGTTCAATTGAATGGTAAAAATGTTCTTTTTTGCAACATCTGAGCTGCAATCGACACCTACGGGACAAGGTTTAGGAATGATACTTCTAATTCCTTCGTCTTCTTCAAACGTAGTGGTTACTAAAAAAAAGATCAATAATAGAAACGCAATATCGGCCATAGAGCCTGCGTTAATGCCGGAAATGGTTCTTCTGGACAAATTCATAATAACTCGGTTTTAATGTTAAAGAAGTGTTAACATCAAAAGTGATACCAAAATTATTGAGAACATTCTTTCAGAAAGTTACTATGTAGTCTTCACTCTATGATCTAATAGCGAAGCAGTTTATATCTTTTGTTTGAAAATAATGATCGTATTATATAAAAAATCCATTAAAACACAGCGACTAAATTCCAATCAAACTTAACTGAAATCGCTAACCAATCTTTTGGAAAAGGGCAATGAATTGTAATAACTGTATCTAAAAAAGGATGTTGAAACGATAGGGAAGTAGCGTGCAAAAATAAATTAGGCATCCCAAATTCCGACAGAAACATGCGATTGTGAAACCGATCACCGTACTTTGGATCGCCAATTAATGGATGATTGAGTTTGTTTAAATGTACGCGCAATTGGTGCATACGACCCGTTTTGGGAAGTAACTTTACCAAACTATACCGCGATTCCGAAAATGGTTGTACTGGAATTGGCAATGTGATGTTTGCTAACGTTTCAAAATGTGTCAAGGCAGTTTTATGCACTTTCGCATCACGACCTTTTACGGGAGAATCAATAAGTCCACTTTTAGGTGGAAATCCTCTCACAATACCATAATACACTTTCTGAATCTTATCGGATGTAAATAAGGCTTGAAATGACGCTACAAAAGCTTTCTCTTTCGCGCAAAGCACAATTCCTGAAGTCTTTCTATCCAACCGATGAATCGGGAAATACGCTTGCTCATATTTTTCTTGAAGCAAACCCACCAAGGTTTGTTCGTCAGACTGATTTCGCGCCATTGACGAATGATGTACCAACATATTATTGGGTTTTGCCACAGCAATTACAAAATCGTCTTCGTATAAAATCATCTGCAAAACTAACAAACTATCACACAAACTGCATCCTGTGTTCCAAAGAATAATTGGTATCTTTACGTTTCTATAAAAGAAAATAGTGTCAAACCATTTTTTCGGCACTAAAAAAAGAAATTGCCACCGATGAAACTCAACATAAAAGATACGTTCAACAAAGAATTACCCGCAGATCCTAACAAAAATAATACGCGCCGAAAAGTATTTGAAGCTTGTTATTCGTATGTCACACCACGAATTCCTTCAAATCCAAAAATGATTCATGTTGCAGATGAAGTTGCCGAAATGCTCGAACTCGAACGCGCTATAACTTCAGAGGAATTCCTAAATGTTTTTTCAGGAAAAACAGTCTATCCAAAAACGTCACCGTATGCCATGTGTTATGGCGGACATCAATTTGGACATTGGGCAGGACAATTGGGCGACGGACGCGCGATCAATTTGGCTGAAATTCGTGTCAATGGAAAACAGTGGGCTTTACAACTCAAAGGAGCAGGAGAGACGCCGTATTCAAGAACTGCAGACGGTTTGGCGGTTTTACGTTCTTCCATTCGCGAACATTTATGCAGTGAAGCGATGCATTATTTAGGCGTGCCCACAACACGTTCATTATCATTAGCTTTAACTGGCGATGAAGTGTTGCGAGATATGATGTATGATGGAAATCAAGACTATGAAAAAGGTGCAGTCGTTTGTAGAGTAGCGCCAAGTTTTATTCGCTTCGGGAACTTTCAACTCTTAGCCGCTCGAAAAGATGTAAAAAATCTTCAAAATTTAACGGATTACACCATTCGACATTTTCACAAAGACATTCAAACGGAAGGAAAAGAAAAATACATTGCATTCTTTCAAAAAGTAGTCAATTCATCCTTAGAAATGGTCTTGCATTGGCAACGTGTCGGATTTGTGCATGGTGTGATGAATACCGACAATATGTCTATTCTTGGACTCACCATTGATTACGGTCCGTACGGTTGGTTAGAAGGCTATGATCCAAATTGGACACCAAATACAACCGACAGTCAGCATCATCGCTATGCGTTTGGAAATCAGCCCGGAATTGTGCTTTGGAACTTAGTTCAGTTGGCAAATGCGTTATTTTCACTCATAGAAGACGCCAAACCATTGGAAGCCATTTTAGAAAGTTATCAAACTGATTTTGACAAGAAATATGTAGAAATGATGTTTCAGAAAATCGGTCTCGCCGAAATAAAAACGGGCGACGAACAACTCATTGAAGATTTAGAACAAAATCTACAATTGACCGAAACTGACATGACTATTTTCTTCCGTGAATTACCGCGTGTTCAGAAGAAAAATACGCCACATGAAGCCTTTCAAAAAATACACAAATCGTTCTACAAACCTTTAGGATTGGCAGGTGCTGTCACAGACGCATGGACGACTTGGTTTGCCAAATATATTGATCGTTTGCAAGAAGAAACCGATAGAGACGAAACACGAAAATTCAAAATGTATGAAGTCAATCCAAAATTTGTACTGCGAAATTACATGGCACAACTCGCTATTGACGCTGCTGACAAAGGAAATTACGAAGTTTTAAACGAATTATACGAAGTTTTAAAACGTCCGTACAACGAACAGCCAGAATTTGAACAATGGTATGCAAAACGTCCGGAATGGGCGCGGAATAAAGTAGGGTGTTCTATGTTGTCGTGTAGTTCTTAATTTTTTTAGTTGTGAGTTGTCGGTTGACAGTTGTTGGTGTTCAGAAACAATACGTCAATTCGAGTGATTTTTTGGAATGCAATGAAGAAAAATTGTATCGAGAATCCTGTTTTCAGTTCTCAGTTTTCAGTTGACGGTTTTCAGTTATCAAAAAACACGTCAATTCGAGTGATTTTTTGGAATGCAATGAAGAAAAATTGTATCGAGAATC
>CAYGPQ010000103.1:0-14304 GCA_964351775.1 uncultured Kordia sp.
TTGTAAATCCATAATTCGTGTGATTTAATCTAAAATACAATTTTTTTAGGAATTGTTTAATTTAATAGTGGTTTTAGGATTCAATAGTAAAATCTAAAAGAAAGACTTCTTTAAAAGGGCTAAGGACTCGTCATTTTCTATAAAATTATGGTGTTGTGTAATGGTTACCTTTGTTAGCTACAGTTTTTTAAATATTTTCGAATTAGCTTTCCGTGGTGAGTTATAGCTCCAGACCATTCAATCTCTTTTAATTTATACCTTATTTCCAACTCTGCACCTTCTCGAAGGTGAGCATAAGTGTTTTCATAATTTTGTAATTCAATATTTGGTGGTTTAAAAGCAAACATTCCAGAACTAACTAATTCATCTTCTTGTTCAATTGGGATTTCGGTGTGTTCACTATTTATTATTTCTTTTAATAAAACGACGTCAATATTATTTATAATGTCAGTACACCTAATAAATTCGCTATAAGTGATTTCATTTTTTAGACAATGAAGAAATAGTTTTCCAATTAAGCTTGATTTTTCAGAATCATTTGTTTTATGAATAATCATTAATAATTTTTCTCCGATAGAACTTTTATATTTAGAAGATGTTTGAATTTTTTGAATTTGTTTCTCACGTTCTTCAGGTTTCAAATCTTTGATTTCGTATATAAAGAGCATTAATTTTTTCAACAAAAGTCTGTCGCTTATATTGACAATGCCTTTACCAAAAGAATATATAGAACCAACAAATGGGATATCTTTAATTATTCCTTCATCAAGAATCCCATCAATAGCAATTTCCGCTACATCCATTGTAACAGATTGTAATTCACTTGACTTTATTGTTTCTACTATTGTATCTCGTAATTTCATAATTGTAGCTAACGTATATATACGGAACTTTTACTCAAAAGCTCCTCTTATTCCCCATAAAAGTAAAACAAAGATTACACATACACAATGAGGTTTTCCGTAATGAGAAGCTTTTTAGACAATTAATTTCCAGAGAATAAATCCTTTGCTCGTTTTTCCATTTCTTCTGCAATTACACGACCGTCTTCATCTTGCACTTTGAGTTTTTTGATGATATTATGATAGCTTTCAGCATCTCTGTCTTGACTTAATTTGAAAACAGTGTCAATTTTTTCTATTTCAATCTCGAAACCTGCAATGAACTCGATTGCCTTTTTTTTGAAGTTTGAAGGTAAGTGGTCATAAACTGTTGTTGAGTCCTGATTTTGACCTTCAAAATGCAGCGATGTCATTCGAAGTATGTCTACAAGTTCACTATTATTTACAAACCTTAGGCTTCCTTTTACATGTACGCTCATATAATTCCAAGTAGATGCCGTATATGGATTACTATACCAAGTACCACTCACATACGTGTGCTTTCCTGTAAAAACAGCAAGGATATTGGGATTATGCAAGAAAGCTTTGTGATGGTCTGTATCTTTCATAATATGTCCACGCAAAACATCTCTTCCGTTCTTATGTTCAATAAATACGGGTACTTGTGTGGCAATAGGTTTGTTTTCTGAATCACATCCAGTTATAAACGCAAAGGGATATTTTTCAACAAACTCTTTTATGATTTGCTCATTTTGCTCTTTGTGATACGGAAGATCATACATGGGTTGTTATTATATTAGTGTTTAGTAATATATTTTGATGCTACTATTTAGCTATCTTTTACAAATCTAAAGGATTTTTAATTAATCTGAAGTTAGCATAAAAAAAACGCCAAAATCAAAGAAATTGGTGTTTGTATATTTATAGAACTGTAAGCATCTCGACTGCGCTCGATGTGACACTTCGACTTGGATTAGTACATCTTAGGAAAATCCGTTGGATTGGATTCGTGCATCATGTTGTACACTTTTTCAAAAACATCTTCCACAGAAGGTTTAGAGAAGTAATCTCCATCGGTTCCATACGCTGGTCTGTGTGCTTTTGCCGTTAAAGTTTGTGGTTTGCTGTCTAAATGTTTGTAGGCGTCTTGATCGTCTATGATGTTTTGTATAATGAATGCCGAAGCGCCACCAGGTACATCTTCATCCACAACTAACAAACGATTTGTATTTGCAACACTTTTTACAATATCATGATTGATGTCAAACGGTAATAATGACTGACAATCAATGATTTCAATATCTATTCCGACAGCTTGTAATTCTTTGGCAGCTTCTTCTATGATGCGTAAAGTTGAACCATAAGAAACAATTGTCATGTCCGTTCCTTCTTTGAGGGTTTCCACAACACCTAAAGGCGTTTTGAATTCCCCTAAATTGATAGGCATTTTTTCTTTTAAACGATAGCCATTCAAACATTCAATGACTAAGGCAGGTTCGTCACTTTCTAGTAAGGTATTGTAGAATCCTGCGGCTTTGGTCATGTTTCTTGGCACTAAGACATGAATTCCACGAATAGAGTTGATAATCGCGCCCATTGGTGAACCCGAATGCCAGATTCCTTCCAAACGATGTCCACGTGTTCTAACGATTACAGGCGCCTTTTGTGTGCCTTTCGTTCTATATTGTAAAGTTGCTAAATCATCACTCATGATTTGCAATGCGTATAATAAATAATCTAAGTATTGAATTTCCGCAATCGGGCGCAAACCGCGCATCGCCATTCCAATTCCTTGTCCTAAAATGGTAGCTTCACGAATTCCAGTATCCGAAACACGCAATTTTCCGTATTTCTCCTGCATGCCTTCCAATCCTTGATTTACATCGCCAATTTCTCCTGCATCTTCCCCGAAGATTAAAACTTCAGGATATTTTGCGAAAATCGCATCAAAATTGTCTCTTAATATCAAACGCGCATCTACTTCCACAGCAGTATCATCGTAGGTTGGCACATTCGCTTCAATATTGAATACATTTTTGTCAGATTCACTATATAAATGTGAACTGTATTTTGGTTGGATTTTCTCAAAGTAATTTTTAATCCAATTGCTTAACGCTTGTTTTTCATTAGAAGTTTCTCCAATAACCAAACGCAATGCTTTACGTGCATAGCCTGCAATTTCTTTGCGAATCGGTTCTGCAATGGCAGTGAGTTCTTCTTTTAATTTATTGATGAAAACTTTGTTGGGACTCGACGATGCTAAGTTTTCAAGTAAAGCAACTGCTTCTGCTTGTTCTTCCTTCATCGGTGCTACAAATGCTGACCAAGCCGCTTTTTTACCATCGCGTACTTGCTTTTTGATATCTTTTTCTAAGGCAGCTAAATTTTCATTAGTTTCAATGCCATTTTCAATAATCCATTTGCGCATTTGTGCATTACAATCATATTCAACTTCCCATGCCAAACGTTCTTTGCTTTTGTAACGTTCATGCGAGCCCGAAGTAGAATGTCCTTGCGGTTGTGTAACTTGCTGTACGTGAATCAACACCGGGACATGTTCAGAACGTGAAACATCCGATGCTTTTTGATAGGTTGCTATTAACGAAGGATAATCCCAACCATTTACAGTAAAGATTTCATATCCTTTTTCCGTTTCAGTACGTTGAAACCCTTTTAAGATTTCCGAAATGTTTTCTTTGGTAGTTTGATGTTTTGCATGTACTGAAATTCCGTATTCATCATCCCAAACACTCATCACCATAGGAACTTGTAACACACCCGCAGCATTGATGGTTTCAAAAAACAAACCTTCACTAGTACTTGCATTTCCAATAGTTCCCCAAGCAATTTCGTTTCCGTTGTCAGAGAATTTTTCTGTATCAATTCCGTCAACGTGTCTGTATATTTTTGAAGCTTGCGCCAATCCTAGTAAGCGCGGCATTTGTCCGGCAGTTGGAGAGATGTCAGCACTTGAATTTTTTTGTTGTAGTAAGTTTTTCCATTCACCATTTTTGTCCAAGCTGTGCGTTGCAAAGTGTCCGCCCATTTGTCTTCCGGCAGACATAGGTTCTACGTCAATGTCGGTATGCGCATACAAACCTGCAAAAAATTGTTGAATGTCCAATTCGCCAATCGCCATCATAAATGTTTGATCGCGGTAGTAACCCGATCTGAAATCACCATTTTGAAATGCTTTGGCTAAGGCAAGTTGTGGAACTTCTTTTCCGTCTCCGAAAATACCAAATTTGGCTTTTCCTGTCAAGACTTCTCTACGCCCCAAAAGACTACATTCTCTGCTGGTAACCGCAATGGTATAATCCTGCATGATTTCCTCTTTGAATTGATCAAATGAAATATCTTGAGTATTCTCAACTTTTGCTTGCATAGTTTTTTGAATTGAAGTCTTGCAAATTTAACGAAAATAGCCGTCATTTCCAATACCAAGAAGTATTAAAAAAATGCTAATAATGTAGTAAAATCGTATTTTTATTGCGATTTATTTAATTTTTGTGAGAAAATCACTTTTTGACTGACAATTGTCTAATTTTTTAAATACAAAATTGATGAACGATTTTTGATTTCAGATTGACGATTTCAGATTGAAGTTTTTTAATAATTTTGAACCTTGAACCTAGAACCACTTCCGGGTGAATAATTTCGTCAATGTTTTTGGACTTAAGGTCACGATAAATCGAATACGTTGGTCAAAACCTGGCTGTGCAATTTCCCAACCATTGTTAGAATATACAGGAATGTACAATTCAAAATAATCAGGTACTAAGTTCAAGCGAATTCCAGAGTCGTAGACAAATCGAGCATTTACGTCTGTATTTTTGATGATTCCGACATCGGCATAGCCTTCAATCCATTTCCATATACTGTAACTCGCGTTAGCCGTTCCAATCCAATCGTTTGAGAATGGATTTTCTAGCTTGGACTTAAATCCACCTTCTGCGACAACTAATTGCTGACTGAACAATCCGGTGTCTTCAGAACGTCCGTAATAGTTGTAATCAAACAAATAATCCGTTGGTCTATCGAGCGCAAAGCTAAAGAAATCTGAGTTTGTATCATTGAATAAGAACTTCCCAAAGAAGAAACGCACATTTAATTGTCGGTTGTCTTGAAATAGTTTTCTATAGTTTAAGTTGAATGAAACTTTAGAGAATCGTTTTGCCAATTGAAAGTCAGTAAACCATGTGAAATGGCGAATTGGATCGGGATTTGAATATACATATCGCGCATTGAAAACACTGTAATTAGGTTCATTTTCAATCGCTATATCTGTTGGCTGTTCTCGTTGTACAATAATGTATCTAAAATCTAAAAACTCCTTCTGATTGGATCTGAAATCTGGATTCCTAAAGCCAAAGGTTATTTTTGGCACTAATCGCGTATACGTCAAGCCTTCTTCGTAGTTAAAATAATTTCCAGACATGGAAAAACTCGCAAAATATAAATCACTTTTGCTATCAATATCATGACGATAGGAGATACTTCCCGAACCTACTATTTGTTTTGAACGCAATCCGTACGATGGTTTGAAATCATACAATAAACGCTTGGTTAGGAAAGTTTTGTTATAGAAACGCATTCCTGGCGTGAATCCGTCGTATAAATTAAATTGTGCAATTGGGACAAAGAAAACCTGATTATAATGCGGGTTTTCAGCATCTTTAAAGAAAGTAAATTTTAATTTTTTGTTGTTGGAGAAAAATCCGTTGAGCGATTTCCAGTTGTCTCTTTGGTTGAATTCAGGAATGATTTTGTCATAGTTCAATACCAAACGATCAATACCTTCGCGCGGAATGGTAACGGTTTTCTTTTCGCCTATATCTGTGATCCAATATTTTGAAACAACCGAATCATTTTTGATTCCAAATAACGAAATAGGGAAGTTGCCATCATATTTGTTTTTGATGGTCACTTGTAAGGAATCATCTGTTTTTTCAACTTTTCTGATTTTGTAATCAATTCGTTTTCTTGAATCTACATAATTATCAAAGTACCAATCAATATCTTTTGGTGCTTTTGATTTTAGTAAGTTTTCAAAGTCTGCACGACTCGATTTTTTTAAACGATTCGTCGTGTAGAATTCTTTGACAAAATCGTCAATTACGGCTTCGTCAAAATAGGATTTTAAGTATTTCAAACCTACACCAGCTTTGTATTTGTTAGCGATGTTATTGTTGAATTTTACGAGTGAGTCTTTAGGAGTGCTTAATGGCTGATCGATGTTTTTACGCGCCATGAGCATAAACAAAAACGGATATTGATCGTTGAATTCAAGTTTGGCAAATTCGTACGAGCGAACACCCCAAACTTTTGACAATCCGCCTGTTAGCTTCATATTTGGATAGTATGTTTCGGCATAAACCATTAGCATGTAGGTTTCCAACGCATCCAAAATCCACTTTTCTTTTCGGGTGTCCATCCACATAGATTCTTCTAAGTTTTTGGTCAAAATAGCTTTTAGTATTTTGATTTCGTATTGAAAATCATCTGTAAATGGTCTGATGAATGATGGTAATTGACCCAATCCATATACAGGATTTTTTTTGTTGTCAATCTTGGAAATCATCATGTTTTCTCGCGGAAATTCGCCCAACTTTTCATAGATAAATTGGACTACTTTATCAACGGCAATCGCTTGTTGTTTTTCATCCAATCCAAACGCATCTAAATCTGTAGTAATATTTACTTTATCTGTTTGAAAGGTTTTAAATTCAGAGTTTTGACGTAATAAAATAGTGATGTCTTTTACATTTTTTCCAGTAAGTTGTACAATGCCTTCTTCATCATTTACAACCGAATCAGCCGTAGAAATTACAGTGAATTTTTTTGGAAATAGTAATGTAATGTTGTGTGCTGATTGTTCCGTGTATAAATCGTCTAGGTTTTTGTTGCTGTATAGTTTCCAGCCATTAGTATAGGCTGCTGGTGTGATGTACCAATATCTTAGACTAAAATCGCCATCGTCTTTGTAACCGTAGCGTGTAAATTCGTCACTTGGCAATTTTACTTCGTAATTTAAGTCGAGTATTACATTTTCGTTGGGTTGCAGCGGTTTGTCAAGTGTCACTTTTATAATATCGATTTGTGCTTCTAGGCGTTCCCAGTTTATGGACATTCCATCTGCAGAAATTCCTTCAATGGTAGTATTTCCCTTTTTTTTCTTTCTGGATAGATGAAAGTTTCTGTGGTATTCTTCTGCAAAACGTTTGGCTAAGGGCGTGTCTTTTCCAGAGAACGCATGATTCCAATCGTTGAGATAGATTTCATGAAGCACGCTGCCAGTTTCATTCACATACGTGATTTTTTGAACGACTTTAATCCTTTTAGCTTCCGCATATACGGTTGCTGTAAGTGTATTTTTATGCTGCCCATAAGCTGAAATGCCAACGAGTAGAAGTAGATATAATGCGAAATGGTGGCGTATTGTATTCAATTATTTCTTTATAAATTTTTGGGTTGCTATATCATTTTTTATTTTCAAATAATAGATGCCTTTTGGTAGGTTTGAAACATCTACGTTTGTAATATCGTTGTTATTGATCTTTCCAGCTATCAATTTACGTGCTAAAACGTCATATATTGTATATTGATTGTCTTTTTGGGGAGAATTTAACATAAACGATACTAGATTTTCAACCACATTCCCACGAATAAAGTTGAAGGTTGTCGCTTGCGTAAATTCAGTTGTACTTAGTAATTGTTCGTTAGTTTCTAATTCCATCACCACAGGCAAATGATCGCTCATGTCGTGTAGTGCATTGCGAAGTGTTTGTGAGTAATTGGTGGTAGCACCAGGCAACGGCGCACAGTCTACAGAGTTGATTGCGCTGTTATAACAGCTTGGATTTGCGTTGTTTCCAAACGATTTATAAGAGTCTACTACGTAATATAAATCAGGATTTGTTAACAGGTTTCCAGAAGTTAGGATGAAATCAAATCGGTCATCAAATCCGCCAGCAGCGCCACCTAAACCACTTTGTGTACGTGTGGATTGTGTAAATACATCCACAAAACTACTGTTGTTATTCCAGTCGCCCAAACGGTTAATTGGATCTATGAGTGGAATGTGTTCTGATGGATTTGTTAGTTTATCAAACGTAATGTCATTACTTGTATATAGGTTTAAATCGCCTGCAAATAGTACGTAACTATTCGCGTCAAGCGTAGAAAGATATGAAGTAAGTTGCTCTGCCATTAAAAAACGTTTGATTTCGTCTTCTGGCGTATTTCCAGCTTTGAGATGTCCGACAAAGACTTCTAAACGAATTGGATTTGCTACTTGATTTACCGAATTCAATTTTAAGGTATATCTGTTAAAATCGCGAATGGTCGTTTGTACAATATCTTGCGCTTCTAGGATAAATTTGCTACTATCGTAATAGATAAGATTCTGTAAATCATCAAAATCTCCAAAAGCATCATCGGATGTATTGGTGAAAAATGTTGCTTGCGCATAGTTTGGATTGATGGTTTGTAATCGTGATAGAATTACGCCAGCACCAAATACGTCATTTAATTCACACACCATAAACAAATCTGGTTGATAGTCAGCGATAATCAGCGCCAAATCATCAATTCGATCTGGAGAAATATCAGGAAAATTCAAGAGATTGTAAAACATCGTCTTGATATTTTCCTGTGCATGTATTTGAAGTAATCCTAAACCGAAGCAAAGGATGATGAGTAACTTTTTCATTTTCTTTTTTGGGAGCAATTATTCTACGGTACTTTTTTAGAAGTTTGGACTTAGGATTGTCTTTCTGTAGAAAGCATCTAAAATATCCAATACTTCGGTTTCATTATCTACGATATGAATTAGATCTAAATCTCCAGCACTTACGGTTGCAAATTTTTCTAATAGCGTAGCTTTTACCCAATCGATTAAGCCAGACCAAAATTCGGTTCCGACCAAAATGATAGGAAATTTGTCAATTTTTTTTGTTTGAATAAGCGTGATTGCTTCAAATAGTTCGTCTAAGGTTCCAAATCCACCTGGCATTACCACAAATCCTTGCGAATATTTTACAAACATTACTTTACGTACAAAGAAGTAATCAAAGTTGATACTTTTATCAGCATCAATATATGGATTGTCATGTTGTTCAAACGGTAATACAATGTTTAGTCCTACGGAAGTTCCGCCACCTAAGTGTGCACCTTTATTACCAGCTTCCATAATTCCGGGTCCACCACCAGTAATGACTCCGTACCCATGGTCAACAATTGTATGTGCTATTTTTTCTGCTAATAGATAGTATTTATCGTCAGGTTTCGTACGTGCAGATCCGAAGATGGACACACACGGACCTATTTGACTCATTTTTTCGAATCCGTTAACGAATTCACCCATTATTTTAAAAAGTGCCCAAGAATCGTTTGTTTTTATTTCATTCCAACCCTTGGTATTCTTTTCTTTTCTCATAGTCATTTATTTTTTAATCAAAACGTGCTAAGTTACTACTTTCTCTACAAAAATGAATTAAACTTTTTTTAAAAATATCTTAAAGTATTTTAAAGTTCCATTGTATAAAAGCTTTTATCGATAGGGGAATTATCCTTGGGCATAAAAATGATTTTTTTGTGTTTACACTTTGGTTGATATGGTGTATTTCTTGCGTTACTTTCTGTAAATCACTTTTATATAATGCGTTGTTTTACAGTATGCTAATGGTGAAAACACGGTAATTCCGTAGCACTATTTACACGTTCTTTGTTTCAATCATTTTTAAGAAAAAATTTTTAAAAATGACTTCCGGAAGATTTTAAGTTTATAACCAAAAAAAATAAAACATCATGCAAAGTAAAATACAATATGTATCTACGATGAAAATTGTAGATCATGAAAATTTCGGATCAAATGAACGACGAACTGTTCGAAACTCAGGGCTTCTTTTATTAGACAAAGATAAAAAGACAAACAATCTGTTTTTTATTGGACGTTGTGGAGGAGAAGTTCGTATAGAGTTGAAAATTACGTTCACACAAAATTCAAACGGTTCTGTTTCTGTAAAAGAACATGCAAAACTGTATGAAGGTACTTCTACAAATTCTTCTGATTTGGACGGTACTGCTTCTAAAAGTGCTGTGGTTGCAGCCAACCAAACAAAGACAGTTACTTTTAGAGTACGAAATACTGCTGAAGGAGGCGACTATGCAGATATCTCATTATTGATTACCAACACCGTACTTGCGGATGGCGATTGCACCAATGGAATTAAAGCAAAAGCACAAGCATTAGGAGCTGGTTTTACAGGTGCTGCAACGTCTAATATTAATAGTCCAACAACAGTCAAAGGAGGAAAACGAGTGACTTTTCAGAAATGTGATATTTATTGTGCACCAGCAACAGGACCACAAGAAATTCACGGCGCTATTCGTCTAAAATATAATCATGTTGGTGGACCAAATAATGCGTTGGCACTTCCAGTGACCGACGAAACTCCTACACCAGATACGAAGGGTAGATTTAATCATTTTTCGGGCAACGGAAGCATTTATTGGCATCCAGCTACTGGACCAAAGTTGGTTAGAGGTGCCATTCGACATACATGGGCAAAAACAGGCTGGGAACGTGGAATTTATGGATATCCAACTTCCGATGAAATTAAGATTGATCCTAAAAAGAATGAATGGTTTAGCGACTTTCAAAATGGAGTGATTATTTGGGCAAAAAATAAAGAAGAAAATCCAAGTACAGCAAAACTAAGCGGAAGAAAGGTATGTGAATTATTCGAAAAAATATTTAAAGATAAAACCAAAGGGCAAAAAGATTTGAATGTAGATTCGGTTCGAATTTCTAGTGTAAGCGATACAGGATACGATTTTACGCGAAGTAAAAACAGGAAAGTGAGTTTTAAAATTAAGGGAGATTACGAAAGTGGCGTCTTTTTTATTCCGAATCCTTCCTATACAATCACCCTGAGAATTGCTTTTGAAAGTAATAAAAATCCAGATGGAAAAATTGCCTGTAAGTTAACAGCTAAATTAGATCACTGGCATATTCATACTTCAGGAGTTGGTAATGAAAAATTACTTGCAGGATTGAAAAAAGGAATCTTAGATGGATTTAAGAAGCCGCTTACCTTAGGAGATGTGCCTAAGAATTCAGGTTTCTTAAGCTTTAAAGTGATGAAAGATGGCGGTATCAAATTGTACTTTAGAGGCGATACTGTTGGAAAAGTAGTCGCTGCGGTGGCACAAGGAAAGTTAGATGCCTTATAGATTACAATAGCTTTGTTGCATAGCTAAAAAGCTGCCTGAAATGAATTTCTAGGCAGCTTTTTTAGTTTTAATTTTCAACTCGAATGTGGAGTGAAATCTATTTTTTAATTCTTTCTGAGTAAGGTTAAGATTTCTTTTTCTCCCGATCTGCTCATGATAAATTGCAAGGAATCTTTACTCAGTTTGTTAATTTCAACGCCGATTTCTAATTTTCCCTCTGGTGTAGAATATAAGCGTCCATTTGCTATTTTATAAATACCCGTTTCTTCTTGACTTCCAATTTTGGAAGTATAGGTTTTATCGCGTTTGAAATTAAAATATACATTATCATTACAGCGATCATTTCCTGTTGATTCCGTGATCCATGTTGTGCAATTCCATTCGCCAGTAATTTTGTCGTATTCCTCAGAATTATCACATGAAATTATTAGCAATCCAAAGAGTACTACGAGTAGTTTTTTCATAACATTTTTTATTTTTATTTGTTCGAATGTAAGGCTAATTCCTTTTTTAAGAAGCGAGCAGTATGACTTTTTTTATGTTTGGCAACTTCTTCAGGAGTTCCAGTCGTAATGACTTGTCCGCCACCTTTTCCGCCTTCGTAACCAATATCAATAATATGATCTGTTGTTTTGATCACGTCCATATTGTGTTCAATGACAACAATGGTATTTCCTTTATCGACCAATTTATTTAATACATCCATTAAGACTCTAATGTCTTCAAAATGCAATCCTGTGGTCGGTTCATCTAAGATATAGAAGGTATTTCCAGTATCTCTTTTAGAAAGTTCGGTAGCGAGTTTAATCCGTTGCGCTTCGCCACCAGAAAGTGTCGTACTTTGTTGCCCGAGCGTGATATATCCTAAGCCAACATCTTTAATGGTTTTTAATTTACGATGAATTTTTGGAATAGGCTCAAAGAATTTTACCGCTTCGTTCATCGTCATATTTAATACATCTGAAATTGATTTCCCTTTGTAGCGAATTTCGAGTGTTTCTCTGTTGAATCGTTTTCCGTTACAGGTTTCACATTCCACATATACATCTGGTAAAAAGTTCATTTCTATCACGCGCAATCCACCACCTTGACAGGTTTCACAGCGGCCGCCTTTTACATTGAAACTGAATCTTCCCGGTTTGTAACCACGAATCATGGCTTCGGATGTTTTTGCATACAGACTTCTTATTTCACTAAAAACGCCTGTGTATGTTGCAGGATTTGAACGTGGTGTACGTCCAATTGGCGATTGATTGATGTCGATTACTTTGTCAATATGTTCCAAACCTTTGATGCTTTTGTATGGCATTGGTTCTTTTACAGCGTTGAAAAAGTGCGCATTTAGAATAGGATAGAGCGTTTCATTGATTAGCGTTGATTTTCCACTACCAGAAACACCTGTAACGCCAATCATTTGTCCTAATGGAAATTCTACCGAAACATTTTTCAAGTTATTTCCTGTAGCACCTTTTAAGACTAATTTTTTACCGTTTCCTTTTCTGCGTTGAGCTGGAATTGCAATTTGTTTGCTTCCATTGAGATATGCCGCCGTAAGTGTGTTGTGTTTTAATACTTCTTGTGGCGTTCCTTGCGAGATGATTTCGCCACCATGTCGTCCAGCATGTGGACCAATATCAATGACATGATCGGCGCGTTCAATCATATCTTTATCATGTTCTACGACAATCACAGAGTTTCCGATATCACGTAATGATTCTAATGAATTGATGAGTTTTTCGTTGTCTCGTTGGTGCAATCCGATACTTGGTTCATCTAAAATATATAAAACACCGACTAATTGTGAGCCAATTTGTGTTGCCAATCGAATGCGTTGTGCTTCTCCACCAGATAATGATTTTGAACTTCGACTTAACGAGAGATAATTTAAACCAACATCTAATAAAAAGCGCAATCGTGTGGCAATTTCTTTGACAACTTCTGTGGCGATGGCACGTTGTTTTTCAGAAAGATAGGAGTCTAAACCTTCAAACCAAGCGGATAATTCAACAACATCCATTGTTGCCAATTCCGAAATATTTTTTTTGTTTACTTTAAAGTATAAAGATTTTTTTCGCAAGCGTGAACCATCACATTCTGGACAGTTTACTTTGTCCATGTAATTTTTTGCCCAGCGTTTGATAGAAGCCGAATCACTAGCTTCATATTGGTTTTTGATGAAACTTATAATGCCTTCAAAATCAATCTTATAATCACGTGTAACACCTAAGGTTTTGCTAACAATCGAGAATTTTTCGTTGCCTCCATTCAAAATAACGTCCATTGCTTCTTGTGGAATTTTGCTAATCGGATCTGTTAGTTTGAATTCGAATCGTTCCGCAATGATTTCCAATTGTTTGAAAATCCAAGATTTTTTATATTCGCCCAAAGGCGCAATTCCACCAGCATTAATCGTTGCTTTTACATCTGGAATTACTTTGTTTTGATTTACTTCGTGAAGCGTCCCTAGTCCATTGCAATTTGGACACATTCCTTTTGGAGAGTTGAACGAAAATGTATTCGGCTCAGGATTTGGATAGGATATTCCTGAAGTCGGACACATGAGGTTACGACTGAAATAGCGTGCTTCTTTTGGCGCATCTTGATCAATAACCATTAAAACATCATCTCCGTGATACATCGCCGTTTTGATCGTTTCCGTCAGGCGTTTGTCATTGTCAACTTCATCATTGATCACCAAGCGATCAATCACGATTTCAATTTCGTGCGTTTTATAACGATCAAGTCGCATTCCTTTTTCAATATCTAAAATTTCGCCATCGACACGTACTTTTACAAAGCCTTGTTTGGCAATATTTTCGAACAATTCGCGGTAATGTCCTTTACGTGAACGTACGACAGGCGCGAGAATGTTGACACGTTTGTCTTTGAAATCGTTGAGAATTAAATTTTTGATTTGCTCATCACTATAACTCACCATTTTTTCGCCAGAATTGTAACTGTAAGCATCTGAAGCTCTGGCAAATAGTAAACGTAAAAAATCGTAGATTTCTGTGATGGTCCCCACCGTAGATCGTGGACTTTTACTGGTTGTTTTTTGTTCTATGGCGATTACGGGTGATAATCCATCAATTTTATCCACATCGGGACGTTCGAGTCCGCCGAGAAATTGGCGAGCATACGCAGAAAATGTTTCGATGTATCTTCGTTGTCCTTCAGCATAAATGGTATCAAAAGCTAAGGATGATTTTCCACTCCCAGAAAGTCC
>CAYGPQ010000104.1:0-14225 GCA_964351775.1 uncultured Kordia sp.
CACAAATATAGTTATTGAATTATTATTTTATTGTTTAAAAAAGGCTTTATTTTGTACGTATTAAAAGTTTTTTATTAGTTTATGAATTCTATTCAAGCGGCGGATTATTTCGTTCATTTCAACACCAACTGTTACACTAAACTTCACGAACACCTTAGCACTTCGAATTACTCGAAGATTTTTGTGTTGGTCGATTCTGATACACATATACATTGTTTGCCAAGTTTTTTAGGCAATTTACCTACGGAACTTACGATTGAGATTATTGAAATTCCGTCGGGCGAAATTCATAAGAATATTGAAACCTGTACAGGTGTTTGGAATGTGCTTTCAGAATTAGATGCCGACCGAAAGAGTTTATTAATCAATGTTGGCGGTGGCGTAGTAACGGATCTTGGCGGGTTTGTTGCCTCTACATTTAAACGTGGAATTTCCTATATTAACGTTCCAACTTCTTTGTTAGCGATGGTTGATGCGTCAGTTGGCGGAAAAACAGGTGTTGATTTAGGCACATTGAAAAACCAAATTGGCGTCATAAATATTCCTGAAATGGTATTGATTGATACTGAATTCTTAGCTACTCTACCAGCAAATCAAATGCGAAGCGGTTTGGCGGAAATGCTGAAACACGGATTGATTTACGAGGAAGCGTATTGGAAAAAAATGAGCAATCTTGCTAATTTCACTACCGAAAATTTAGACGATTTAATTCATGAATCGGTTCAAATTAAAAATACAGTGGTCACAGAAGATCCAAAAGAACAAGGAATGCGCAAAATTTTAAATTTTGGTCACACGCTTGGTCACGCTATTGAATCGTATTTGTTAACACACGAAACAAAAGAAGCGCTTTTACACGGAGAAGCCATTGCTGTCGGAATGGTGCTCGCTAGCTATATTTCCAATCAACAAGAAGGTTTTCCATCAGAAAAATTAACAGAAATTAAACGTGTAATGCACGATATGTACGGAAAAGTTGAATTGAATCCTACCGACTACGAAGCTATTATAGATTTAATGAAATACGACAAAAAAAACTCTCACGGAAATATCAATTTTGTACTGTTGCGTGATATTGGAACGCCCGTTTTAGACAAAATTGTACCAAATGCAACCATTCTAGATGCGTTCAATTTCTACAATGCTTAACTGAAAAAGACATTAAGCTGACATTAATACTTTCTTTTCAAAAAAAATAGTTGTACTTTTAGTAACAGTTAATCAATAAGAGGTTCCCACAATTTACCTATGATCGTAGTATTAATTTTAAACAATTATTCCTATGAAGAAAGCTATCATAGATTATAAAAAAGTGACGCCAGAGTTATTACAACTTTTACAAGAACGCTATCCTGGTGGTTATGGAGATCGTGATATTATTACTTTTGACGATCATCACAACAACACTATTGAAGCAGTTGAAGTGCGAACGGAAGACACTATTTATTTGGTGAAAGTCAGTACGCGATTGCATTATTCCATGACAAATGTAGATAAAGATACTATTGAAATTGAAGAAGTAATTCCCGATATAGAAGATGTCGAAGATGTTGAAGAACTTTCGTTAGACGCCATCGATGATTTCTCAGAAGAATAGTTGTACTACAAATACCGCTCTTTAATCACCTGTAAATGATGTCGTTCATGACCTGCAAGCACGTGTGCAATGGCACGAACCGACATGTTACTGCGACTTGCTACACCTACTCTAGCCAACATTTCACTTGAAAACCCTTGAAACAACGTAATGGTTGCTTGACGAATGGCATTGTATTCCCGTAACATTTCCATACTGTTTCGCTCGTTTGCACCCGAAAACGGCACATAATCATCTTGTTCATAACCAGGTAATTCCGTTTTATCATTTCGCGCAAAGCGCAACGCTCTGTTACAAAATATACGTTCGGTGTCCATAATGTGCTGCAATACTTCTTTAATAGTCCATTTTCCTTCCGCGTAGGCACTTTGCAATTTTTCTTCCGTTAAGGAAGCCATGAGATCATTAACACTTGTCACACCTTTTTCTAGCGCTCCTAACACATCTTCTCCTTTTAAATACTGAATGTATTGACCGTAATACGGATTGTACTCTGTGGCTTCTGGAAATGGAATCATAGCTTATTTACGATTTTTGATTGTAGATTTTTGATTTTCTCGATGAAGATACTTTTTTCAATTGAAAGATTGAAAAATTTAATGATTAAAAAATTCTTTGTTTGAGAATGCTTTGTTTCTCTTATTTGCCATTCCTGCCTAGTCGCTGAGTTTATCGAAGTGAAGTCAGGAATCCAAAGCCAATTGTATGTGCTCCTTTTTTTTTGCCAACACAAGTTTCTATCATCACACTACTTCTCGATACAAATTTGCTGCACAAATTCACTCGAAGTGACGTTCTTAGCATGTAACTACAAGCGTCACTTCGAGTGGTTTTTCGCAATAAAATGAAGAAAAAATGTATCGAGAAGCACTTTAAAATAAAATTCAACATCTCTTATTTTTTATCCTAAAAAGTCCAACAATCTAATAAAGTCCAAAAGCGGTAGCTGAGCCTTTCGAAGCTACGCCGAATTACGACTTGCATTAATATTTCCAAATAACGAACGTGTCACCATTTTTTCATACACTTTTAGTTCAGCTTCGTTTGCTTCAGGATCTTTTTGCAATTCTTGAATTTTACGCAACGCATATTGTTGAATCGTTAATAATGGTAATACGATCTTTTCCCGTGCATGAATAGACGCTTTTCCAGCTGGCTGATTTTCCATTAATTCATCATAACCTGTTACTTTCAACAACATTCGTTTTGAACGTTCGTACTCTTCAAAAATAATGCTCCAAAATTCTCCAAACTCCTCATTTTGTTTCATATACGCGGTTAACTTAAAGAAAGACTTCGTTAAACTCATCATACTGTTTTCAAGCAATGTGCGGAAAAAAGATGAGTTTTTATATAAGGTTATCACACGATCAAATTCGCCGTTTTGCTCCATTCGTTCCAACGCGGTTCCAACGCCGTAAAACCCAGGGACGTTTTGTTTGAGTTGACTCCAACTTCCAACAAACGGAATGGCGCGTAAGTCAGAGAAATTGAATTCTTTAGACTTCGAACGCTTGGATGGACGACTTCCAATATTGGTCTTTGCATAATATTTTAGCGTACTCATTCGCTCTAAATACGGTAAAAACATCGGATGCTTTTTAAAGGCAACATAGGTATCATAACTTACCGATGCAAGACTTTCCATGGTCTTTTTATCTTCATGCGAAAACTCGGCCGTAGTATTTGAAAATATTTCATTTGAGATGCCTGAGCTCAACAATTGCTCTAAGTTGTATTGACATGAATCCAAAGTTCCGAAGTTAGAACTAATCGTTTGTCCTTGTACCGTTAATTGAATTTCTTCATCTTCAACAGTGCTTCCTAGAGACGCATAGAATTGGTGCGTTTTTCCACCTCCACGTGCTGGCGGTCCACCTCTACCATCAAAGAAAATTACTTTGATTCCGTATTCGCGAGAAATCGCTGTTAATTCTTCTTTTGCTTTAAAAATACTCCAATTCGCCATTAAATAACCACCATCTTTCGTTCCGTCCGAGAAACCAAGCATAATATATTGCTTGTTTCCGCGTCTTTTTAAATGTGCTGCGTAGGCTTCGTTTTCGTATAAAGTTCGCATTACTCCTTTTGCGGCTTGCAAATCAGGAACGGTTTCAAATAATGGAGAAACATCCACAATAGGTTCTTTCCAATCGCATAAGCGCAACATCGTAAATGCTTCCATAACGTGCAAAGCAGATTGATTGTTACTAATGATATATCTATTGGCACCGCGTTCACCATTGCGAACTTGAATGGTTTTCATGGCGTAGATTGACGAAATTGTTGCATTGGTAATTTCATCTTCAAAATCCTCCGCTCGAACAACTTGTGTTACTTTAGAAAGTAATTTTATTTTTTCTTCTTCAGAAGTATTTGTATAATCACTTGAAAACAAGCCATTACCTTTTGCTTCCATCGTATCTACAATATTTTCAAATACACCTTGATGTACACGCGAATCTTGACGAATGTCTAACATGGCAAAATGGAACCCAAAAAGCTTTACTTTATTGATAATATCGTCAATTTCTGCGCAGAATAATGATTTATGTTCCGTGACCACCACATTTTTAATAGCTTTCAGTTCATTTTCAAACGCAGCCAAGGACAACATTCCATCTTCTTTTTTTAAATACACATTTTTATACAGCATTGTTTCCAATCGCGCCAAACGCTTTTCTACGCCGTCAAACGTAAGTCTACGCTTTAGTTTACGAATGTCGCGATGGTAATTTAATAATATGGTGCTGCGCAAACGTTCCGCAACTTTTAACGTGATTTTAGTGGTTACAAACGGATTTCCATCACGATCGCCACCAGGCCAAAAACCTAAGTCAATCACCTGATTGTCAATTTCCTCATCTTTGAATATGTTTTCCTGAATGTAATTGTATATTTTGCTTGCTGCATGATAGAAAACGTTTTCCAAATACCAAATTAAGCTGACAGCTTCATCATACGGTGTTGGTTTTTCTTTTTTGAAGAAAGGTGTTTTTCCAAGTTGCGCTAATAATTTTTTGATCGTTAATAAATCATTCTTTTTTATGGCTTCCGCGAGATCTGTAATGATTCCTAACACTTGTCCCGGATAAAACTGTGTTGGATGCGCTGTGAGTACTGGACGAATTTTAAAACGCTTTAAATGGTTTTTTAAGGCGTCTAACTTCCCCTTTTCTTCAGCTTCTTCTTTAATGTTTCGAAGCGTTCCACGTCCGTCCATATTATTCACAATCGGAAACGAAGCATCTTCCACAGCGTCAAATAAAACTACCTGACGTTCAATGTATTGAATAAAACGAAATAGTAAATTGATCTTTTCTTTTTCCGTTTTTTCTTTTTCTAAATAGCGATCAAAAAATTTAGATACAATTTCAGATGGATTTTTGTCAATTGCATATCCTTTTTCACAAATCTCACTGAACAACGGCAATAACACACCTGTATTAGAGATTTTATCATAAGGTAAGGTTATAAAAATACTGTTGTATATTTGATATTTTGAAGATATATTTTCTTGAAAACGTTCTAGTTTTGGCTTGCGAGACATAATTTTGGTATTAAAGGATGATTATTAAAATGAAAGATTTAAGAGCCTAACATTTTGATTTTCAATGTGATTAATTCAACTTACAACTAAGAGTTCATTTTCCAAACTTTTCAGAATTAAGTCATAAGATTCTGGTTTTCATCAGGATTAGTTCAACTAATAATTTCTAGTACGTCTTTCAGACTTCTACAAATTAAGTTTCACTAAAAAAACCCTCACACGAAAAGCGCAAGGGTTTATGTTGTGATTTTCGTTTTTTCTATAATTCATTAAAGATAGAGTGCATCAAACGGTTTTTGTCATTGATGCTTTCTTCCAATGAAATCATTGTTTCTGTACGTGAAACACCTTCAATATCATCTATCATAAAAATGATGTCTTTTGCATGTTTGGTATTTTTTGCACGTACTTTACAGAAAATATTGAATTTCCCAGTTGTAATATGCGCTACCGTGATATATGGAATTTCCTGTATTCTGTTTAACACAAATTTTGTCTGAGATGTTTTATCCAAGAAAATACCCACATAAGCAATAAACGAATAACCTAGTTTTTGATAGTCTAACGTTAAGGAAGAACCTTTAATGATTCCTGCTTCTTCTAATTTTTTCACACGAACGTGAACCGTTCCTGCAGAAATTAATAATTTTTTCGCGATGTCTGTAAATGGAATTCTAGTATTCTCAATCAACATGTCTAATATCTGATGATCTACTTCATCTAACCTAAATTTTGCCATGATTATCTTATATTATTTTTTAAAGATAATGCAAAAAAAACAAAAAAAATCGAATAATAATGCACAAAACAACATAAGATATGTTAACTAATTGTCAAATTTATTGAATTTTCTTAAATATTC
The DNA here is from genome assembly GCA_964351775.1 of uncultured Kordia sp. Taxonomy (GTDB): domain Bacteria; phylum Bacteroidota; class Bacteroidia; order Flavobacteriales; family Flavobacteriaceae; genus Kordia. The sequence goes on from CAYGPQ010000104.1 coordinate 6,010, forward strand.
CATAACATCAACATCCAACGAAAACGATTGAAATATATGCTTCTGAGCGATTCGCTCTTGAAAATCAATTATTTTGTGTGCGAACGATTTTTTTAGCATTTTTTTGTCTTCAATGTACGGTTCGAAGTGAATTTTACCATTTTTCAGGATTTCTTGGTACATCACGCCGATATCAAAAGTTTCATTTTCGTCCGTTTGAACGTTTTTTAACAAGAGATCATAATGCAGTATTTCATTCGCTGGAATTTCAAAATAAGCCTCTGTAAACGCTCCTGTGATTTTATTGGACGCAATGTATTGTATTGCCGCTATCAACGCATAAAAAATCAATTTTCGGGTTTCTTCACGATGGTAATCATCAGGAAAGTGTCCTGCTTCAAACAAAACCGTGGGCGTTCCGAGTGATTGAAACGTATCGCCTACACAATTCAAATTGAAACCATCATCATACCTTCCCACATGATTTGGAATGAGTTTTTGCAGCATTTCGTTCATTTTAACAATGATTTCCATGCTTTTCTGACGGTTTAGCGTAATTGATCTCGCCGCGTCTTCAGAAGGCGTTAGAAATGATATTATAGCCGATTTATCATGATTTCCCGCACTATAGATCGTTCGTTGTCCGTGAAGATTGAAACAAAAGTCAGGCTGAAACGCATCATAGATAGTTCTCAACACCACACTTTCAGGTTGTGAACGCGTTTGTGCATCCCGATTTAAGTCGATTTCATTGGCATTTTCACGTGTATAGGCTTCAGATCCATCCGGATTTAACATCGGAATGATACACAATGTACAATTTCGCAAGATAGTTGTGGTAACTTCCGAAGGTTCGTTTAAGAAGTTTAAGAGATCAAAAATAGCTTTCGTTGTCGTGGATTCGTTTCCGTGCATTTGTGACCACATCAATATTTTTGTTACACCATTTCCAATCGTTAGTGAATGAATTGGTCTATTCAACACAGAAGTTCCAATTTGTTTGAGATGGAAAGTTGAAGGCAATTTTTCCAATAGGGAAGTTATAGATTCGAGTGTGATATAACGACCGTGTAAAGTGGCTTCAAAATGTGAGCGATACCAATTGGACAAGTGATGTGTGTGCATAAGATGTGTTCATTATAGATTACAAATGTAAACAATGTTTATTTTACAATTGTAAACAAGATTGTGACACAAGTTTGTTGATTGTTGTAAACAAGTAACCATCATGATGTGCTGTTCACTACTGCAAAGTTATCATGTGCAAATTCAGTATTGATATCTATATATTAAATATCTTAATTTCAACACATTAAATTTACTTACTTAAAGTAATTTATAGCTGTACATAATGAATTAACATTGTTTATTTGGTTGCGCCACACAATCTATTTACTTTTGTAAACATAATTACGCAGCTATAATTGTTTACAATGATAAACACTACTGATTTTTCAAAAAGACTCACCAAAGTCATCGATTATTACGGACTTTCAGCGTCTGCTTTCGCAGATAAATTAGGTGTGCAACGTTCTAGTATTTCTCATATTTTATCAGGTAGAAACAAGCCTAGTTTAGAATTTGTAATGAAAATTTTAGGGAGTTTTCCAGAGGTAGAATTGTATTGGTTATTGAATGGAAAAGGGAGTTTTCCTAAGATAACTTCTGCGGAAAATTTGTCAACTCCAACATCTACTTCGCATCCAAAAATTGAACAGCAATCCACACAATCATCATTTCCTTTAGATGAAAAAGTTGGGGCTACAATTCCGGCAAACGGAAAAATAATTGACAAGATTGTCATTTTTTATACCGACGGAACTTTTGAAGCGTATCAAAAATAAGTGCATTCCTTTCTAGCAATCTTTATTTTTAGTTTCTTTGTAACAGTATTCATACTTAAACTCTACTTTCGTGAAAAACCTCATTTTTAGTGCTTGCATTTTATTGTTGGCAAGTTCATGTTATACCGTAGAACGCAATTGCAACGATTTTAAAATTGGAACTTTTGAATTTACATACGAAATCAATGGAGTAACAAAAACAGGGAGATCTGTTCGTACGGAAACCTTGAGTGTTGATTATTATGATACTAAGATTGATACATTTACCATTCGTTGGGTGACCGATTGTGAGTTTATAGGAAGAAAGCTCCATCCTGTTGATTTTGTGGATAGTAAGCCAATTCAAATGAAGATTATTTCTACAACAGAAGATTCCTATTTGCTCGAATATTCATTGTTAGAAGATCCATCAACAAAAAAACGTGGAACCGTTAAAAAGATAAAATAGTATGTTCGAAATTTTCTCAAGTCCCGATGTATGGGCAGCCATTATTACGCTGACCTTGTTAGAAATTGTTTTAGGTATTGACAATATTATCTTTATTTCTATTGCCGCAGGAAAGTTACCTGATAAACTCCGTAAGCAAGCGACTAATATTGGATTGGTACTGGCGATGGTCATGCGGATTGTATTGCTTTTTGGAATTTCATTTTTAGTGGCGATGAAAGCCCCTTTTTGGCATATTAATAAGAGTTGGATTTCTGGAGGAATTAGCTGGCAAGCCTTGATATTGTTTGCGGGTGGACTTTTTCTCTTGTATAAAAGTACTAAAGAAATTCATGAAAAAGTAGTCGATAGAGAGCATGATGAACGCGAAGTAAAAAGTCATCGTTCAACTACCTTGACCAAAGCTATTGTTCAAATTACCATGATTAATATTGTGTTTTCTTTTGATTCCATATTAACTGCGATTGGAATGACCAATGGAATTTCGGACAATCCAACAGATGCCTTAGTTGTGATGGTTATTGCCGTGGTAGTTTCTGTGATTATCATGATGTTGTTTGCGAATCCTGTAGGGAATTTTGTCAATCAGAATCCTTCTATTCAGATTTTAGGATTGTCATTTTTGATTCTGATTGGATTTATGCTGATTGCAGAATCGGCACATATTTCACATTTAAAAGTATTTGGACAATCTGTAGGCGCGATTCCTAAAGGATATTTGTATTTTGCTATTGCCTTCTCGTTAATGGTAGAGTTTTTGAATTTGCGGATGGCGAAGCGGAAAACGGTGTAAAAAATTCAGAATTATGAATTCAGAATTATAAATTGAAAAAAACTACTTCAAAATTTCATCCAATGCTTGAAAATATTCAGGATAACCGACTAAATTGTTGTGCAATGCGCCTTCAATGGTATAGATTTTTTTAGTGCCACTACCCGACTTTTTAAAGAGTTTTTGCCCCTGATTATAAGGAACTATCATATCATTGGTTCCGTGAATGATGTAGGTTGGCATTGTAATTTGAGCAATGTTTTCATCATTCTGAAAAGGATATTTTAACAACCATTTTAAAGGCAAAAACCAGAAATTTTTACTAGCAATGTCATACACACTTGTAAAGCTAGATTCTAATAACAATAATTTTGCTTCGCGTTTTGTGGCTATATGCGTTGCAAATGCGCCACCAAGTGAACGACCAAATATGGTGATTTGAATTGCAGAAAATTTCGTTTGACAATAGTCATAAAACAACAAACCGTCCGCTAACATAGCATTGTAACTACGTTTACCAGTACTTTTACCATAGCCACGATAATCCATAATGACCACATCATATTGATAACGAGCTGAGAGCTCTTCAGCCCATTTCCCCCAATATTCAAGGGTTTGTGCATTTCCGTGAAAATATAGCAACACACCTTTTGGATTTGGCTGTTTGTAGTGCAATCCATTCAATACAGCACCATCAGTAGCTTTCAGAAATAATTCTTCAAAAGGAACTTCGGAAGTAAATACGTGATCTTGCGCTAAAGATTCGCTGCGAAATATGAGTTGTTCTTGAAAATTGAGTAGTATCATTGTAATGAGCAAATATACTATAATGAAACCAATACCTGCAAATTTTAGAGATTTTAGAGATTTCATTTAGATATTTTTTCTTCTAAAGCTTAGACTTGAGGCTTTCGGATCAATTTCTTTTGGCAATTCTGAGTGTAAAATTTCCTCTAAAAAACGATGGTATTGCGGATATGTGTGCAAATTGTTATGTCCGCCATCAATCACAGGATACAAACGTGCCCATTTTGGATTGATTTTAGAAAGTTTTACGCTCGTTTTAAACGGAATGAGCTTGTCACTAGTTCCATGTATGATTTTGATGGGACAATTTACATATTCAATCCAACGATATGTTTTTACGGGAAATCGTAAAATTAACGCCATCGGCATGATGGGTAAAAAACGTTTTGTAATGTGCTTGACGCTGTAATAGGGTGCGTCGAGTATTAATAATCGCGGATTGTTGCTGGACGCTAATTTCGTAGCAAAACCAGATCCTAACGATCTTCCATACAGCGTAATGAATTTTTCGTCTACCTGTTCTTTTAAACGATCGTATACATATTGTAAATCTTTCTTAATCCCAGCTTCCGTGCGCTTTCCAGTACTTTTTCCATACCCACGATAATCCACCATTAAGACATCAAATCCGTGCCGAGTAAAGTCTACCGCAAACTTCCCCCAACCTTTAATACTTCTTGAATTTCCTTTGAGATATAAAACGACACCTTTTGGATTTCGCACTTTAAAATGAATTCCATTGATATTTACACCAGGATCGACTTCAATATTATATTCATCAAAAATTTGATTTCCATAATCGAACTTAAAATCACTCGGCAATTTTTCTGCTTTAAAGATAAAACGTTCTTGTAGAAAGTATAAAAGTATATTCGCGAGAATATAAACGATGATAAAAATAATAATTCCAATTGCCCAATATGACATCTATACTTTTGTTTTAGCTGTTTAAGATAGGAAATCTTTCTGATTTTATAATTATTTTGAGATTTCTTATAAAGTTAGTGTAACTTTAAGAGGAGGTTTCTGTAAAAAAATAATTAAATTTACGTTCCTACTCTCTGAAATCTTTTTAATTAGCCCACTAAATTTATTTTTAAATTATAAGTATGAAGCATAAAATTACACTGTTTGCATTTATTTTTCTCAGCATTACCTATTCCTTTTCACAAGGCGAAGCCAATATATGGTATTTTGGAGAAAATGCAGGGATCGATTTTAATAGCGGTACACCTGTTGCACTTACCGATGGACAAATTGATACTTTAGAAGGTTGCGCCACCATTTCAAATGCTGCTGGAGTACTCCTATTCTATACAGACGGAATCACGGTTTGGGATGTAAACCATACTATTATGCCAAACGGAACAGGATTACAAGGTGATCCATCTAGTTCACAATCGGGTATTATTGTTCCTTTCCCGAATGATCCAGATCGATATTATATTTTTTGTGTAGATGATAATTCTAGTAATGGTGGACTTTTTTATAGTGTGGTAGATCTTACGCTAAATGGTGGAACTGGTGATGTTGTGGTTGGACGAAAGAATATTGAATTATTACAGAGAAGCGCAGAGAAAATAGCTGCCATTAATGATGACGGAAACGGCTTTTGGGTTATTTCTTATGCTGGAGCGACAGGTACTCAAAGTTCGTTCAACACCTATCATGCCTTTAAAGTAACTGCTCTAGGAATTGACCCAAATTCAGTTGCATCTACGCATCCAAATTGTGCTAGTTCGGATGGAAGAGGATATTTAAAAATTTCGCCTGACTCTCAAAGAGTTGTAAATTGTAATCAAAATCTAACGCATGTTTGTATGCATGCCTTTGATAATGTAACTGGAATAGTAAGTCCTGAAATAGAGCAATTGCCAACAAATAATTCGCCATACTGTGCTGAATTTTCACTTAATTCTGAAAAATTATATGTTTCTACGGGTAGTGTTTTTTCGGGTAATACAAACTTATTTCAATTTGACTTGACGGCCGCTAATGTTCAAGCCTCAAGAGTTCTTATTCATAATGAAAATCAAGAACGTGGAGCGCTGCAATTAGCTACTGACGGAAAAATTTATTATGCTCGTTCCGATCAAACTTATGTAGGTGTTATTAACGATCCAGAAGTTAATGGCTTAGGCTGTAATTACGTTAATCAAGGTGTTGATTTGGGCGGAAGAATGTGTAAACAAGGATTACCGCCTTTTATACAGTCGTTTTTTAATGTTGGAATTCAAACCACAGAAACTTGTTTTGGAGATGCTACAACATTTACAATTAATGCCAACGAAGCCATTGTTTCTATTCTTTGGGATTTTGGAGATAGTACAACTTCTGCACTAGAGAATCCAACTCATGTATATATGACTCCTGGAACCTATACGATCACTGTAACCGTGAACTCTCTTACACAATCTGTAACGAGAACGAGTACAATTACAATATATGAAAACCCAATCGCAAACGCTATTGCTGATGTTATTGTATGTGATGATGTTTCTAACGATGGCATTGCAATGCTAGACTTAAGCACGAAAGATGCAGAAGCATTATTAGGACAACCTATTGGAAGTAATTTTGCGGTTAGTTATTATGAAACGATGGATGATGCAACGAACGACACCAACGTACTACCTACAAATTATACCAGTTCTACTAACAATCAAGAAATTTTTGCAAGAGTATTTAATGTCAATAATCCTAGTTGTTATGTCATTAGTAGCTTTATGTTTATCATAGATTCTAGTCCAGTTCCGGAAACTGTTACTGATATTAGTGTTTGTGATAATTTGAATGATGCACAAGAATCTGTAAGTTTAGCACAAGCTACTAGTCAAGTTTTAGGCGCTCAAAGTGCTTCAGACTATAATGTATATTATTATGAAACACTGGTTGATGCTGATAGTGACACCAATAGATTACCAACAAATTATGTGCTTCAAAATGTGACGCAAACTATTTTCGCTCGAAAAGAAAACAATCAAAATGCAAGCTGTTATGTTGTGATTGATTTTACACTATTGCTTCAAACACAATACATCGCAAATGCTGTTGGTGATTTAATTGTCTGTGATGATGTCAGTAATGACGGTTTTGAATTGTTTGATTTGAGTGTTCAAGATACATTCATTGCAAATGGGCAAACTGGCGCATTCTCTATTAAGTATTACACTTCACAAGTAGATGCTGATGCTGATACGAATGAAATTTCTACAAATTTCTCCAACGATACCAATCCACAAGAAATTTTTGTGCGTATCGAAAATGATATAGAAGTAAATTGCTATAATACAACTTCTTTCTTTATAGAAGTTAAAGAAGTACCTAATGTAGATACGAGCGAAATGATATCCTATTTATGTACAAATGAAAATGTAACTATTAGTGCAGATAGTGGATTTGACGAATATCTATGGTCCACAGGAGAAACGACATCATCAATTACAGTCACCGAACCTGGAGTTTACACGGTATCAATCACCACTAATTATGCTTCATTACCGGCTGTAAGTTGTAGTAATGTACAAACCATACGCGTTATTGAGTCTGATGAAGCTGTGATCACTGATGTAATCATTCAAGATTGGACATTTAATAGCAATCAAGTTGAAATTGTTGCGGAAGGAATTGGCGATTACGAATATTCCATTGATGGATTCAGCTATCAAGATAGTCCAGTTTTCACAAATTTATTGGCTGGAAATTTAACGGTATATGTGAGAGATAAAAACGGTTGCGGAGTTGTAAGTGAAGAAGTAAGTCTACTTTTTTACCCTGGGTTTTTTACGCCAAACAGTGATGGATTCAATGATTATTGGCAAATAATTTCCTCAGAATATGAACTCGATTTGCGCATTTATATATTCAATAGATATGGAAAACTCTTAAAAATTCTAAAACCAGAATCACAAGGTTGGGACGGAACATACAATGGAAATCAACTACCATCATCCGATTATTGGTTTTTAGTAGAACGCCCAAGCAATGGCTTGTCGTATAAAGGACACTTTACGTTAAAGCGATAAGTTTATAAGAATCACAACTAAAACAAACTACTTCAACTGTAAATTCCATAAAAAAGCAGTTAACTCCGTACAAAAAGTACCATGTTAACTGCTTTAACTTTTTACTACTAAAATTTTTAACAATCTGAACCAGTATTAAGCCCACCGCAAGTCTCTCCATAAGAAGGTCTTAAAGTTCTGGTTTTATCATTAGTAGCGCAGTCAAGTGGATTTATCGAAATAGTAGGATTGCACTGCATGGTACAATATTCCTCTAATGTCTCATCTGGATTTTCATCATAACATCCCAAAGTTTCATTTCCACCCAGAAATTTGTGGAGATTATAAAGATTTGAAATTTT
>CAYGPQ010000105.1:0-14212 GCA_964351775.1 uncultured Kordia sp.
AAACCAATTTTACATTCAACATCATACGCTTCTGCCAAGCTTTCCATCATTGGTGTCGATACAATTGTAGAGCCAATAAATTGATTTCCGTTGATTTTGTGGTTGTTTTTCCATTGTTGTAATAAGAAATCGGTCATCACCACCATGGTTTGATTTCCGTTCAATAAAATCATATTTCCATCTAAATCGCGCACGGCAATTCCCAAACGATCACTGTCAGGATCTGTTCCGATGACAATATCAGCGTTCACTTTTTCCGCTAGTTCCAACGCCATTTTTAAGGCTTCTGGCTCTTCTGGATTGGGTGAAACAACTGTTGGAAAATCTCCATCAGGTTCGGCTTGTTCGGCAACAATATGAACATTAGTGTATCCAGCTTTTTTCAAAACATCAGGAATCATGGTAATAGAAGTTCCGTGTAATGAGGTGAATACAATTTTTAAATTATCTTTTTCAGGAACGTTAAAATTGGCATTTGCTACACTTGCATTTGCAAAAGCTTCATCAACTTCGGTATCAACCAAATGAATTAAATCATCTTTCGCATTAAACTTTATTTCGGAAAAATCTAAATCGTTAATTTCTTGAATAATTTCTTCATCTTCGGGTGGTACAATTTGCCCGCCATCTGACCAATATACTTTGTAACCGTTGTATTCTGGTGGATTATGAGAAGCTGTTAATACAATTCCAGCATGACAATCTAAATATTTTACCGCAAACGATAATTCAGGTGTCGTGCGTAAATCTGAAAATAAATATACTTGAATATCATTTGCAGAAAATACATCCGCAACCGTTTGTGCTAACGATTTGCTATTGTGTCTACAATCGTACGCAATGGCAACTTTTAATGGTTCGTTTGGATATATTTTTTTGAGATAATTGCTGAGTCCTTGTGTGTTTTTACCTAAAGTGTATTTATTGATTCGGTTGGTTCCAGGTCCCATAACGCCACGCATTCCGCCAGTTCCAAAAGCCAAATTAGTATAAAAACTTTCTGTAAGTTCTTTAGGATCATTAGCGATCAATTGTTGCACTTTTTTTTGTGTATCTGAATCAAAATTGGGAGAGAGCCAAGCGGTTGCTTTTTCCAAAATTTTTGCGTCAATATTTGCCATCTAAACGAGTTTTAAAAAAACAAAAATAACGAATTCATTTGGTTTCTATTTTGATAGATAGGATATTTTGGATAACTTTATAGAATCGCTATGAAAATATGAAAGAAAACACTCTAAAACTCTTTTGCATATTTCTATTTTTTTGTATTTCAGTAACAGCACAACAAGAAGCCGCTAATTGGTTTTTTGGTGTAAATGCAGGGCTAAATTTTAATACGGGAATCCCTGTAATATTAGACAATGGCCAAGTAAATACGCTTGAAGGTTGCTCAGCAATTTCTGATGCAAATGGTGCGCTGTTATTTTATACAGATGGAGTCACCGTATGGAATCGTATGCACGAAATTATGTCGAATGGTACAGACTTGATAGGAAGTCAGACCAGTACACAATCGTGTGTTATAATTCCAAATCCTGGAAATTCAAATGTCTATTATATTTTTACTACGGATGTTGTGGACGCATATAGCGCAGATCCTACTCAAAGTAATGGATTTAATTATTCTATAGTTGATATGTCATTGAGTGGCGGAATGGGTGCTGTAACCATCAAAAATATGAATTTGTTACAAAGTACTTCTGAAAAAGTGAGTGCATCATCGAGTGCTGATGGGAATTATTGGGTAGTTACGCATCGAAATAATCGATTTTTCTCCTTTAAAATAACCGCGGCTGGCGTAAATACGACACCTGTTATTTCCAATATATTGCCTAATATTTCCGATTATAGAAATATTAGAGGAAACATGAAGATTTCTCCTAACGGGAAAAAACTTGCCATTGCACACACATTATTTGAACCAATACAAGCTGGTTCTTTGTATCTGTATGATTTTGATGCAACAACAGGAATTGTATCAAATGGAGAATTTTTAGCGGGTGATATCATGTTTTATGGTGTTGAGTTTTCTTCAAATTCATCAAAATTGTATGCTTCGGGAAAATTATTCGCTGGAGCTTCTTCCAATATGCAATTGCAACAATATGATGTGAATGCTACAGATGTTCCTAGTACTAAATACATTGTTCATAATTATTTGCAAGCTCAGATCGTCTCATCTTTGGCGGGTAGTTTACAATTGGGAATGGACAAACGAATTTATCATTCATTGCCAGGTAATAAATTATCTACCATTAATACGCCAAATCTAGCAGGAGTCACCTGTAATTTTGATTTTCAAAGTGTTGATTTAGGGGCTGGTTTTGCACGTTTTGGTTTGCCTGCATCAGTACAATCATATTATGAAAGTATTACCACAATTGAAAATTTTTGTTTTGGCGATGCAACTTCTTTTACCGTTACTTCTGACAATACCATTACTAGTATTAATTGGAATTTTGACGATCCAGCTTCTGGAAGTAACAATATGGCTACTTTAATTTCGCCAACACATACATTCTCAAACCCCGGATCGTATACTGTTACCATAAATGTTACGTTTTCAAATTCGCCTGATAGAACATTCAATGAAGTTGTTGTGATAAGTGAAACCCCAACTGTAAATCCATTGTTAACCCTAGAACAATGTGATATTGATAGTAATCCGAATGACGGGCTTTCTATATTTAATATGGAATCAGCAGAAGCTTTTGTTCTTCAAAACACAGGAAGTACAGAGGATCAAGTATTATTTTTTGAGAATTTAAACGATGCACAATTAAACATAAATGCAATTACGAATACTCTTTATGCAAATACACAAAATCAACAAACCTTATACGCCAGAGTGTTTTCCTTTTCAGAATGTTTTGCAATTACAGAATTAAGATTGATTGTAAATCCGGGGACATACCTAGACGAATATACCACTATTGATGTGTGCGAATTAAATACAAGCGGAATAGCTATTTCTCAGATACAATCTGTACTTGAGAATGATTTTATAGGCGCTGCTGTTACTATTTATGCAAATGCAAATAATGCATTATTAGCGCAAAATCCATTGTCAAATTTTACTCAAATCAATTTATCAATAGAAGAACTTTTCTTTAGAGTTTCTTATGGCGATAATTGTGGATTCATTGGAAGTATCTTAGTAAATGTTGTTGCGCAGCCTACTGTAGAAGATCAAGAAGTTTTTTTATGTAGTGATGAAGGTGCAGCTATTGAGTTAGCTTTTGAAGAAAATTTTGCGAGTTATGTTTGGTCAACCAATGAAACTACACCATCAATTATGGTCACAGAAACTGGTGTATATACGGTAACAGTTTCAAATACAGCGGGTTGTGAAAAAGACGTTTCGTTTGTGGTAACAGAAGAAACGCCATTGATAATTGATCGTATAGAAGTACAAGATTTTCAGGATGATAATACAATAAACATCATAATTGTAGAAGAAAATGGTTCTGAAAATATAACCTATTCCATCAATGGAGGAATTACATTTTCTGAAAGTAACGAATTTGTAGATGTGTATCCTGGCGTATACGATATAGTAGTGAAACGTGGTGAATGTAATGCAGCTTCAGAAACCATTTTAATTGGCGGTTTCCCGAAATTTTTCACGCCAAATGGAGACAATATCAATGATACTTGGCAATTGCTCCAAAAAGAATACTATCCAAACGCAATCATTGAATTATATGATCGCTATGGGAAAAATTTAAACTACATCAAAGCTGATAGCGAGTGGAATGGAACGTACAGAGGTGTTCCCATGCCATCAGGCGATTATTGGTATAAGTTAGTGCTTGAAAATGGAAGAGTCATCACAGGAAATGTGACATTAAAACGTTAGAAATTTTCTGTTTCACTGATTTTGTAACGTTCTTTATCACGCCTACTTCGGAGCACAATTTCTCCTAAGAAACCCGCCAAAAAAAGCTGTGTTCCAATAATCATGGTCGTTAATGAAATATAAAACCAAGGATTATTTGTGACTAAAATTGCGGGCAAATCATACGCGAGTTTGTATAATTTTGTAATTCCAATATAACCAGCCGCCGCAAAACCAATCATAAACATGACAACACCTAAAGCACCAAATAAGTGCATCGGACGTTTTCCGAATTTTGATAAAAACCAAATCGTTATCAAATCTAAAAAACCATTGATAAAACGATCATATCCAAATTTTGTTTTCCCATATTTACGTGCTTGATGTTGCACAACTTTTTCACCAATATTGCTAAAACCAGCGTTTTTAGCCAATACAGGAATGTAACGGTGCATTTCTCCGTAGACATCGACATTCTTAATCACGATGTTTTTATAGGCTTTTAAACCACAGTTAAAATCGTGTAGTTTCAATCCAGAAGTTCTTCTAGCTGCCCAATTGAATAATTTTGAAGGAATATTTTTTGCAATGACAGAATCGTAGCGTTTCTTTTTCCAACCGGAAACCAAGTCAAAATCTTTTTCAGTAATCAAGTTGAATAAACCCGGAATTTCATCAGGACTGTCTTGTAAATCGGCATCCATCGTAATCACAACATCGCCTTTGACTTTCTCAAACCCTGCATGCAATGCTTGCGATTTTCCATAATTTCGTAAAAAACGAATTCCTTTTACTTCTGCATGTTCTAAAGTCAGCTTATGAATAATTTCCCAAGAACGATCCGTACTTCCATCATCGATAAAAAGTACTTCATACGTATAATTGTTAGTTTGCATGACATGCGCAATCCAAGCATATAACTCTTGTAAAGACTCTTCTTCGTTAAGTAGTGGTATAACTATGGATATATTCATAAATCGTTTTATCGTTGTTTGTAAAAGGCATTGATGACCAATGAAGTAATCAAAGAAACAAAAAATCCTGTAAATAAACTCTTTAAAACGATATCTATAAACAAGCTAAACTTATAATTGGCTTTAAAGAAAGTTATTTTTTCAGCGACTTCCTTAGGTGTAAATTGCGTGTCAAGTTTCAAATCTTCCTTTGCTACGGCAGCTAATTTATCAATAAACTCAGGCTCTATAAAGTTTGCATGTATAATTTGGTACACCCAAAGTATCATTCCACCCACTAAAATAACACCAATTCCCGTTTGCAATCCTTTGCGGATACTAAACAATTCTCCTTTAAAATCTTTATTAGCTTTTAAAATGGCAACGATTATAAACGCCACCGTAATAGGTAACATTAAAATTGCATAAATATTTTTGGAATCGGTATGAATATTTTGCTGATATTGCAGCAAGAAAAATAGAATATTCAAAATTCCTAGTGCAATTCCGAAATGAGATGTTTTTGAAAACATGTATAAAGTTTTATAGCAGGTCACAAATATAGAAATTCATGCGTATAAAATGTCAAAATATTTTTATTAAAATGTTGCACATTCAGAAATAATAATTAAATTTGCACCTCGAAAATTGAGAAAGTCACAATAAAGATTACACAAAATGAAACAAGGTATACATCCAGAAAATTATAGAGTAGTAGCTTTTAAAGATATGTCTAACGATGATGTATTTCTTACAAAATCTACAGTTGATACAAAAGAAACTATCGAAGTTGATGGTGCTGAGTATCCATTATACAAATTAGAAATTTCAAGAACTTCACATCCATTTTACACTGGTAAGTCTAAATTAGTAGATACAGCAGGACGTATTGACAAGTTCAAAAACAAATACTCGAAATTCAAAAAATAAGAATTTTGAACGCATAGTACAAAATGTCTTTCAGGAAACTGAGAGACATTTTTTTTTGAAAAATAACGACATTCCTATTTACAAACGCACAGCTTTTTTTTACATTTACAAAAACTCAGCATACACATGAACTATATTCTCTTTGATGGAACCGTAAGAAACGCACTCTTACCATTTACCTATACGCGACCAGTTGCCGATATTAGAGTTGGAATACTGACAATTAGAGAAAAGTGGGAAACGCATTTGGGTGGAACCACGACAACGATTACAGAAGATTATTTATCTGAAAAATATCCAATGGTCGAATTGGAAGAAAATGTAATGATCAATGCTTCTTTTCTGCCAAATGCCGAATTGACCGCAATGATTCAAAATTTAAAAGCAAATCAAGCCATTTTTGCAGGTGATGAAATTATTGCGTTTCATGCAACAGACGAGCAAGATGAGGTAGATTTTGATACGTATGAAGTAATTTTTTACGAAGATGATTGCTTGCGAATAGAAAATACCTGGGATATTTTTTCGAAAAATGCGGCAGCCATTCAAGCGGATTTTGATTTAATCACTAGCGATAGAACTTCACAACCCATTCCTGCAACCGTCAATGTCATAGCTCCCGAAAATGTATTCATAGAAGAAGGCGCAATATTAAATTTCTGTACACTAAACGCGAGTTTTGGACCAATTTATATTGGAAAAAATGCTGAAATCATGGAAGGAAGCGTGGTGCGTGGTGCATTGGCTATGTGTGAGAATTCCGTATTAAAATTGGCAACGAAAATTTACGGCGCTACCACTTTAGGACCGCATTGTAAAGTGGGTGGCGAAGTCAATAACTCCGTATTAATGGGCTATTCCAACAAAGGACATGATGGATTCTTAGGGAACTCTGTCTTGGGCGAATGGTGTAATATTGGGGCAGATAGTAACAATTCAAACCTAAAAAATAACTATGCACCGGTGCGTTTGTGGAGTTATGAAACGGAAAATTTTGCAAAAACAGGATTGCAATTTTGCGGACTCATGATGGGCGATCACAGTAAATGTGGAATCAATACGATGTTCAATACAGGAACAGTCGTTGGTGTCAATGCAAATATATTCGGTTCAGGATTCCCAAGAAATTTTGTGCCAAGTTATAGTTGGGGCGGCGCAAGCGGATTTACCACGTATTTGACTTCAAAAGCATTTGAAGTTGCCAAAGTAGTCATGTCACGACGCAACATAGAATTCACAGCACAAGACGAAGCCATTTTGACGCATGTATTTGAAGAAACCAAAAAATGGCGTAAAGATTAAAGTACTATGATTGAAATTATTATCATCATTCTGATTGGAAAGCAATTCTTTCAGTTGGCAAAAAAATACAATCAAAAACTTGCTTGGGTTTATGGTGTACTTGGAGTCGTTTCTTATTACGGAGGTGCTTTCATTGCAGGTGTTATCATAGGGTTGTACAGTGAAATTACAGGAGAATATTTCCTTGACGAAATGAATAATCTCATGCTGTTAGTTATTTTTCTTCCGATAGGTGTGCTTAGTTGTTGGGGAGCGTATCAACTATTAAAAAATAAATGGCACAAAGAATATGTTGAAGAAGAACGCAGAAAACCTAAAATTTCAGATATAGGAAAATCTGAAGACGAGATGACACCCACACAAAAATTTTTGAATCGGGAATAAAACCGAAACGATTTAGGAAAAAAGAAGGATGATACTTGGCGTTTTTAAAAACTACCAATCTAAAAAATAGAAAAGCCGTTGCTTTATAAAAATAACGGCTTTTCTGTATAAAGTTTCTAGGTGTTACTATCCAAATTTAAATATGCTTGGCACTTCATTCGGAAACTCATGTATAAACAAAAAGTAGCACATTATTGCGATAAGAATTACACCAACAATAGAAAAAATAATAAGTGTTTTCCGTTTTGATTGTCGTTGTTGTTCTTGTACACGATCTCTAATTTGATTCAGCATATAGGGAGTAGCTTCATTATATTCAGCCGTAGAAGATTCGGTGCCAATATAACGTTCTATGCGTTCAAACTTATCCAAGCGTTTGTGTCTATTGTTTCGTAACATGGTAATCGCTAATCCTGCAAATCCTCCCATAAGTTCTAAATTTTAATTAATTTCCAATTTCAATCTATATCCGCTACTCAAAAATTGAGATAGAAAATATATCTGAATCATACGACTTAAAAAACATAAAATAGCAAAAAAGAAGCGCAACGATTATACTAAAAATAATTCCCATTTTGATATTTCTTTGTTTGCGTACTCTTTCTTGTTCCTGAATTTTTGCTCTAATATCCTTCAGTAAACTATCTGAAGCTTCTTCATATACAACTTTTTCAGTATCATTTTTTAGATACAATTTTCGCTGGTCTTGTCTGTGTGCTATCCTGCGTTTACTATTACTAAACGCAACTGTCGAAGCTGATTTTACAATTACTGGCATAGTTTCAAGAGTTTAAATGTTAATATTCAACCAAAAAGTGACAATGCTAATGATAAGAATAATAGATACGGGAATTGCTAAAACAAAAGCTAGGATCAATTTTTTACGCTCTGCGCGATTTTCTTTTTTAAGTTTCTTACGAATAGCTTCTAATTGAGTTTCCGTAGCTTTAGGAAACGTTTTTTGAATGCATTCGTCTTTATGATACCGAAGCTCTTTATTAAAAGGCGTTCTTTTGTTCCGTCTTTGTTTTGTCCTTTCAAGGTCACCATGTACATAAAATCCTGCTCCCATAAGCTTTTTCTTTAAATGAATAGTATCATTAATGTCCAATAAAACACTTCACATTCTTTTGAAAACGTTGCTATCAAAGTGTTTTTATGAAATCTTCCATGAACCACCATGCTTTTGGTTTATCGTCATTAGTTATGAATTATTTTGTTAAGAATGAAAAATATATAATTATGAGATTTATTTTCAGTTAGTTACGATTTAGTCTTTATTCTATGATCTAACAGCGTAGCGGTCTTTTATCTTTTGTTGGACAATTATGAAATTGTATACACTATCTGTATCGAAAAAAATAAAAATGTTACAGGGAGATTTTTTATTTAGACTTTTTTACACGCTTCAACTCCAACAAATTCAAAGGATTAATACCTAAGCCAGCAACATTTTTTTGCGTAAATCGCACCACTTGATCGTAATATAATGGAATCAACGGAGCTTCCGAAATTAACAACGAATCCATTTTTGTGTACAATTTGGCACGTTTGCTTGCTTCAGTTTCGCGTAAGGCTTTTTCGTACCACGCATCAAACTGTGGATGTTTAAAATGTGTATAATTTGGACCGTTTGGCGTGAAGTTTTTACTGTAAAATAATGATAAATAATTCTCTGCATCTGGATAATCGGCAATCCAACTGGCTCTAAAAATCGGCAATTCTCCTTTTGAGCGCAATTCGCGTAGGGTAGAAGCCGGAATGACATTTACACTGGCTTTAATGCCTATTTTTTCTAGTTCTCGCTGAATGTACTCGCAGAAATTCAAATACTGTCCGTTGGTCGTAATCGCAACTTCGGGCGACGTATTTCCAGTTTCTTTAATGTATTGATTTACCAAATTTTTAGCGAGTTCAGGATCATAATCAAATCCTTTAATATTGGCAAAACCGGGCAATCCTTTCGGGATAAAACCATGAATGGCGGGCGTTCCAATACCGCTTCGTAAATACGTGATCATTTTCTGTCGATCAAAACTATAATTCATCGCTTTTCGCAATAAATGATGGCTCGAAATATAGGTGCTATCACCAATAAAAATTCCTAAATATTCCGTGTTCAAATACGGGCCAGAAATCATATTGATGTTTTCTTGATAGGTCGCACGCAACTGTCCAGAAGCATCTAAAATTTCATCTTGGTACGACGGATCCAGCGAATTCAAAAAATCGATATTTCCTTGTGCAAACTGTAAAAACTCACTCTGTTTATCAGGTAAAAACGTAATGGCGACCGCTTCTAAATAGGGCAATGAATTTCCTTGTACATCTTTCTCAAAATAATTCGGATTCTTGCGTAACACTAATTTGGTATTTTCTTCCCAAATCTTAAACTGAAAAGGACCTGTTCCAATCGGATTCGCCCTAAAATCGTTGCCATAATGTTCCACAATTTCTTTCGGCACTACCGAACAATATTTCATCGTGAGTAAACTCAAAAAGGCAGGAAATGGTTGTTTTAATGTAATCGCAAAAGTCTGATTGTCAAATGCTTTAAAAGTTTTCACACTCTTAAAAATCCAGCTTCCACTAGAAGCTAATTTATCATCCAAAATTCGACCAAAACTATATTCAAAATCGTATGCATTCACGGTTCTAGTACTATCTTTTCCAAATAATATATGTTTATGAAACTGTACATCATCGCGCAAAGCGAACGTATATGTCAACGCATCTTCAGAAATTGTCCAAGATTTTGAAATAGAAGGAATTACATTCAATGCGGTGTCCATTTCAACCAAGCCATTAAACAGTTGATGCACCGCCCAAATATTCCGTTGATCTTTTGCAAATGCAGGATCTAAAGAGGTGATGTTTGCATGTTCATTATAACGAAAAACCAAATGATCTCGGTTGTTGGTTTTATTTTGTTGACACGAAAAAGAAATCAAAACCAAACAAAGAATTGATAGATAAACGATTACCGTTTTAAAATGTCTCCGTGTTAATTTTATCATATTCTGAATTAATTGTAAATTTGCAGGCTTGTGCCTTCAAGAATTACACTGTCTGTTATGGATTAGAAGGTTTAAAAGTACACAATAAAAAACACAAATCGCTACCGTTTTGGTAGAAAAGTACCGAAATGAACGATAGAAAAAAAGTCGCTTTTTATACGCTAGGTTGCAAACTGAATTTTTCAGAAACGTCTACAATTGCCCGAAACTTTCAGGAGGAAGGATTTGAAAAAGTTGATTTTTCCGAACATGCAGACATGTATGTAATTAATACGTGTAGCGTAACTGAAAACGCGGATAAACGCTTTAAAACCATTGTAAAACAAGCGCAAAAAGTAAATCCGGATGCGTTTGTAGCGGCAGTTGGTTGCTATGCGCAATTAAAACCTGAAGAATTAGCGGCAGTTGATGGCGTAGATTTGGTGTTGGGCGCGACAGAGAAATTCAATATTACAGCTTATATCAATGATCTTTCTAAAAATGATCATGGAGAAGTGCATTCCTGCGAAATTGAAGATGCAGATTTTTATGTGGGAAGTTATGCCATTGGCGATCGTACACGCGCTTTTTTGAAAGTACAAGATGGTTGCGATTACAAATGTACTTATTGTACTATTCCTTTAGCGAGAGGAATTTCACGAAGTGATACCTTGGAAAATGTACTGAAGAATGCCAAAGAAATTTCAGAACAAAACATCAAAGAAATTGTATTAACTGGTGTGAATATTGGCGATTATGGAAAAGGTGAATTTGGCAATAAAAAACACGAACATACCTTTTTAGAATTGGTACAAGAACTTGATAAAGTGGAAGGAATTGAACGTTTAAGGATTTCTTCTATTGAGCCAAATCTGCTAAAAAACGAAACGATTGATTTTGTATCAAAAAGCACCACATTTGTTCCACATTTTCACATTCCATTGCAAAGTGGAAGCAATACTTTATTGCGTTTAATGCGCCGTCGGTATATGCGTGAATTGTATGTTGACAGAGTAGCGAAAATAAAAAAAGTGATGCCAGATGCCTGTATTGGCGTAGATGTTATTGTTGGTTTTCCAGGAGAAACTGATGAATTATTCTTAGAAACGTATAATTTTTTAACTGAACTCGATATTTCATACTTACACGTTTTTACCTATTCTGAACGTGAAAATACGGTCGCTGCCGAAATGGAAGGCGCTGTACCGCAAAATGTGCGTAAAAAGCGGAGCAAAATGCTGCGTGGATTGTCTGTAAAAATGCGTAGAGCATTCTACGAAAGTCAACTCGGGAAAACGAAAACGGTTTTATTTGAAGGTGAAAACAAAGAAGGCTATATTCACGGATTTACCGAAAACTATGTAAAAGTCAAAGCACCTTGGAATCCTGAGTTGGTCAATACTTTAAATGATGTGAAGCTTACCAAAATTGACGATGACGGAATGGTTCGTTTTGATTTTGTAAATGAAATGGCTGCTTCAAGTTAGATTTTATATAGGTTATTTTTTGTTCATTTATCGAAGGATTTTGAGTGTCGTCGAAAGATTGGTATGATTCATGCAAAAAGTTATGGTATGTATCTTTAATGATAAATAGATACCTATATTTATTAGGCAAAAAAATATCAAATGAAATGAGCCATTACAATCAGTTGGTTTCAACAGATTTTATGATTGGCAAATTCCATCTGACAGCATAAATTAAATAAAAAATAACAGATGAAAACAACAATACTCTCTATATTAGTACTCACCTTAATCAGTTGTGATGCTACGACAAAAGAATTGATTGGAACTTCGTGGATGGTTTCCGAATTGACACAAGAAGGAAAAAAGGCGGCAATCACCAATGATGTCATTCTGACTATAAAAAGTAATACAGAGTTCATTTTAAAGCTAGATAAGAACAGTTGTATTGGAATCTATGAACTTACTGGGAATAATAGTATAAAGCTTAGTAATTTGGGTTGTACCGAAATGTGTTGCGACTCCGATTTTTCAATGGCTGTAACGAGCGCATTGTACAACGTTTCTACCATAAATTTTAATAAAGAATCTGCTGCGTTGTCTGGTGATACTGTAAAAATAAAATTTAAAAAATACGAAGTCGTATCAAATAGAATACAAATGATGATGGAAGATGAAAAGCTGATTACCAAAGGAGAGAAAATTCCAACGAAAGAAACCACCGATGTTGGTTTATTTGTTAAAACTGATGAAGTTCAACAAACAACTCCAGAAGGAGATTTTATAACCTTGTATAAATCACCATGTAAAGGAACTTGTGAAGAATTTACCATGGAATTATATGAAAATGGTGTGGTAGTTTACAATGGAAAATTCAACGCGAAAGTTCAAGGACGAAAAGTAGTAAAATTGGACAAAAGTGAATTAGACACCTTATTTTCAGCATTTGAACAATCAAACTTTAGCAATTTTGCTGATAAATATGATGACGAAACTATTATGGATATTCAAAATACATATTTGACGTATGGAGGTAAAAAAATTCACATTCGTTACCAACCGAATGCACCAAGTGAATTGCAAGCGTTGCTGGTAAAAGTGGAGCAAAAAGCGCAAGAAGTTTTGGAACAATTGAAGAAAAAGTAACATAAAAATTGCGCAAAAAAAAAGGGGAACTTTTAGAAAGTTCCCCTTTTTTTTTGTAGAATTTAGATTCTCACGCCTACGGGCAATAAATCTTTATACTCTTTGTGTTTTCGTAAAAAACTAGCAATTCTTGGACTCGTTGGTACAACTCGTAAATTTCGTTCTTGAATACTATCCAATACAACTTTAATAAAATCATTCTTAAAGTCAGCGTCGTCAAGTTCTTCTGGGACGATTAATTTAGTTAAGAATATTTTTCGTTCTTGGAGTGAATACTCAATCTTTGCAATTCCATGTTCCGTTTTGTATTCGAATTGTCTTAAAAATTCGTTATCGTTGATAACAATTTCATTATCCATAGCAGTTTAATTTAAATTAATCTTTAAATGGTGTTAGAAGAAAAAATGTTGGGTTAACTTTGCAAAGATACGAAAATTACAGTAGATTTCCGAGTTTTTAGTGTTACTATCTATATGGAACCTCATAAAATACCAATTTACTTCATGCCGGGCATGGCTGCAAATCCTTCTATATTTAAGAATATAAAATTAGATGAAGACGAATTTGATGTGCATTTTTTGGAGTGGTTTATTCCCGAAAAAGGAGAAACACTGTCCAATTATGCGTTGCGTATGACACAAAACATACAACATGATAACATTATATTAATTGGTGTTTCTTTTGGCGGAATCTTGGTGCAAGAAATGGCGCGTCACATCAAGGTACGTAAGCTTTTTGTGATTTCTAGCGTAAAGGCAATGCACGAATTGCCACGAAGAATGAAAGTTGCAAAATTCACCAAAATTTATAAAATTTTCCCCACAGGATTGGTTAATAGTATAGATGTATTTCGTAAATACGCGACTAATGATTTTGTAGCTAAGCGATTAGATTTGTATGAAGAATATCTTTCTGTCCGCGATAAATACTATTTAGATTGGTCTATTGAACAAATTGTCAATTGGAATCAAGAAAAACCATTGCCGGGCACCATTCACATTCATGGAGAAAAAGATGGCGTATTTCCAATACAATACATTTCTGATTGTATTCCAATAAAAGGCGGAACGCACATTATGATCATCAATAAGTACAAATGGTTCAATGAAAACTTACCACGATTAATTAAGGAGTAGAGTTAAAAAAGTTTTGTATTAATTTTTTTGAAGCGGTTATTCTTTTTCCGCAGTGTAGTAG
>CAYGPQ010000106.1:0-13904 GCA_964351775.1 uncultured Kordia sp.
GTCTTTATCAATATCTGCCAACATATCATCAGCGATCTTGCGCATTCTTGCTTCTGTATAACGCATTGCTGCAGGGCTATCTCCATCAATAGATCCAAAGTTACCTTGTCCGTCTACGAGCATATATCGCAAACTCCATTCTTGCGCCATACGTACCATTGCATCGTATACAGAAGTATCTCCGTGTGGGTGATACTTACCTAATACTTCTCCAACAATTCTTGCAGATTTTTTATGCGCTGAACCAGACCGAACTCCGAGTTCATGCATTCCAAATAATACTCTACGATGTACGGGTTTCATACCGTCTCTTACATCTGGAAGCGCACGTGACACAATGACTGACATCGAATAATCGATGTAAGCAGACTTCATCTCATCTTCAATATTAATAGGGATTAATTTTTCTCCTTCTGCCATGTATTTTATATTTTAATATTTCGAGTTTTACAAATCGGGTCAATATACAACATTTGCTAGTATTGAGCGACGATTTCGGGAAGCATTTTAACGTTTTTTTATTAACAATTTTTGATAAGTTTTTTTGATATTTTAATATTATAATTTTTGAATTCGCTGTTTTTTTTCGTCTATTAGCTTTGACAAGCTTACGATCGCGGAATAGTTTTTGTATTATTCGTCCCGAAGTATTAATTTTAATGTCGAAAGGAAACAAGATTTATGGATGATAATTTCTCCCCAAGAGTAAAAGATGTAATTGCCTATAGCAAGGAAGAAGCACTACGTCTGGGCCATGATTTCATTGGCACAGAACATTTAATGCTAGGACTTCTTAGAGATGGCAATGGCAAGGCTATCAATATTTTAAACGCATTAGATGTCGATTTGACACATTTGCGTCGTAAAGTTGAGATTCTTAGTCCCGCAAACCCAAATGTAGCAGTTGCTCCAAATGAAAAGCGTAACTTACACCTCACCCGCCAAGCTGAAAGAGCATTGAAAACTACATTTTTAGAAGCAAAACTTTTTCAAAGTTCTTCTATAAACACCGCACATTTACTATTGTGCATTTTAAGAAACGAAAACGATCCAACTACGAAGCTTTTAAATAAACTTAAAGTGGATTATGATAATGTTAAAGAGCAATTTAAGTATATGATAACAAATGACGACGATTATATAGACACACCGCGTTCAGAATCATACTCTGATGATGATAGTGGAACACAAGAACCTTCAAAAGAAAACCCTTTTGGATCTTCTAGTTCAGGTGGTAAAGTGAACAAAAAATCTAAAACACCCGTTTTAGATAATTTTGGAAGAGACCTAACAGCAATGGCTGAAGAAGGAAAACTTGATCCTGTAGTTGGACGTGAAAAAGAAATTGAACGTGTTTCTCAGATTTTAAGTAGACGTAAAAAGAACAATCCAATTTTAATTGGAGAACCCGGCGTTGGTAAATCTGCTATTGCAGAAGGTTTAGCCAACAGAATTGTAAAGCGTAAAGTATCCCGTATTTTATTCAATAAAAGAGTAGTAACTTTAGATTTGGCAAGCTTAGTTGCTGGAACTAAATACAGAGGTCAGTTTGAA
The DNA here is from genome assembly GCA_964351775.1 of uncultured Kordia sp. Lineage (GTDB taxonomy): Bacteria > Bacteroidota > Bacteroidia > Flavobacteriales > Flavobacteriaceae > Kordia. Next base: position 1,555 of record CAYGPQ010000106.1, read on the forward strand.
GAACGTATGAAAGCCGTGATGAATGAACTAGAAAAGAATGATGATATTATTCTTTTTATTGATGAAATTCACACCATTGTCGGTGCTGGTGGTGCCACGGGAAGCTTAGATGCTTCTAATATGTTTAAACCTGCATTAGCCAGAGGCGAACTGCAATGTATTGGTGCTACTACATTGGACGAATACAGACAACATATTGAAAAAGATGGCGCTTTAGAAAGACGTTTCCAAAAAGTAGTGGTACAACCTACTACTGTAGAAGAAACCATTGAAATTCTTGATAACATCAAAGACAAATATGAAGAACATCACAATGTAAGCTACACACCGGAAGCTATTAAAGCATGTGTTACCTTAACAAATAGATATATGTCTGACCGCTTTTTACCAGACAAAGCTATTGATGCCTTGGATGAAGCTGGCTCAAGAGTTCATATTATAAATATTGATGTTCCGAAGCAAATTCTCGATTTAGAACGTCAATTAGAAGAAGTACGTGAATTAAAAAATTCTGTAGTAAAAAAGCAAAAATACGAAGAAGCTGCAAAATTGAGAGACGACGAGAAACGTCTTGAAAAAGAATTAGCAATCTCGCAAGAGAAATGGGAAGAAGAATCTAAACAACATAAAGAAACGGTTACGGAAGATAATGTTGCGGATGTGGTGTCTATGATGACCGGAATTCCTGTAAATAGAATTGCGCAAACTGAAAGTAACAAATTAGCGCAACTTCCAGAGTTAATCAAAGGAAAAGTAATTGGACAAGATGAAGCGGTTGGAAAAGTAGTGAAAGCGATTCAGCGTAATCGTGCGGGACTTAAAGATCCTAATAAGCCAATTGGGTCATTTATCTTTTTAGGTCAAACAGGTGTTGGTAAAACACAATTAGCGAAGGTGTTAGCACGTGAGTTGTTTGATTCCGAAGATACATTGATTAGAATTGACATGAGCGAATACATGGAAAAATTCGCAATTTCTCGTTTGGTTGGAGCACCTCCAGGATACGTTGGATATGAAGAAGGAGGACAATTAACAGAAAAAGTTCGTAGAAAACCGTATGCCGTTGTATTACTTGATGAAGTTGAAAAAGCACATCCAGATGTGTTTAATATGTTGTTACAAGTATTAGATGACGGGTATTTAACAGATAGTTTAGGAAGAAAAATCGATTTTAGAAATACCATTATCATTATGACATCAAATATTGGTGCACGTAAATTGAAAGATTTTGGAGCTGGAGTTGGTTTTGGAACTAACGCTCAAAAATCACAAGCAGACGATCATGCAAAAGGTGTGATTGAAAATGCGTTGAAAAAAGCATTTGCGCCTGAATTCTTAAACAGAATTGATGATGTGGTTATCTTCAACCCGCTTGAACGTGAACATATTCACAAGATTATTGATATCGAAATTGCTAAATTGTATGATAGAATTGAAGGTTTAGGATATAATTTAGCACTTAGTGAAAAAGCAAAAGATTATATCGCTAATAAAGGTTTTGACAGAGAATATGGAGCTAGACCTTTAAAAAGAGCTATTCAAAAGTATATTGAAGATGCACTTGCAGAGGAAATTATTACATCTAAAATTCATGATGGAGACAAAATTTTCATGGATTTAGATGAAGCAAATGACGAGTTAACTATCAAGATTGAAAAAGCAGAAAAGCCTACTGAATCCTAATAGTAACGCTATTAAATAACTGTAAAAATCCTGTTTTCTTAGAAAGCAGGATTTTACATTTTTACCTGTTTTCGTGTCATTTACAGATAAAAATAAGTCATTCATCTAAAATTTTTTCAAAGCCATCTAAAAAAAAGAACACAGCTATATTTCTTTTTAATTTTGTTCAAAATAAATCTACTACCGCAGATGCAAATTATTGGAAAACAATTAAAGGATATTTATACTTTCGAAAACGGAACGCTATATATGTACGATGATATAATTGTCGGTGAAATAAATGAGGGTGTGCACGTAACCTCAGAAACACTCATGTCATTTTTTCAATTTTTTCTTGAAAATTACAAAACTCCTTTCGGATACATTTCATATCGCAAAAACTCGTACTCTATTGATCCGCAAGTATTCAAAATGCTTCCAGAGAATGATTTATTAAAAGGTATCGCTGTTGTATCTGTTGAAAAATTTTCTTCCTTAAATACACGTGTAGAAAAAAACTTCTTTAATGGACGCTATGAATTATTTGCAACCATTAATGCCGCAGTAAATTGGTTAGATAAAATTATTCCCTTAGAAAATAATAATGCCAGTATTGCAGACAATACGACAATATAAAAAACACTTCTTTTTTTTAAATCAAAAACACAAACATGTTACGTATTTGTGCAGTTCATCTATTTTATTAGTTAGACAGTATAAAAAAAACTATCTTTAGTTTAAAGAAAAAAAAGTGCAAATAACTGACGAAAATAAAGATTCATACATTAAAAAATATACTTTGCAGATTGGTGAAGTAGCAGTGTATGAAAACTATATGGTAGCACAATTAAATGAAGGCATTACGCTGAATTTAGATTCTATCAAAGAAATTTTTTACATCAAAAAAGAACATTTTTCAGAAAAAGATTTTGCATACATCACCATCAGAAAGAACTCCTATGCAGTAGATCCTATGATGTACTTGAAAGTTCTTGAAATTCAAAACTTAAAAGCGATTGCCATTGTTTCCGATAAATTTATAGACAATCATAATATTAAAATTGAAAAACACTTTTTCATCAAACCTATGAATATCTTCAAAACGCTTCCAGAAGCTATTACTTGGGCAACCTCACACTTATAATTTTAATCGAATAATACTTCATTTTCAACATTCATATTTTGTATAAATGATAACGTATCACGAATAGCAATATGCAATTCTCTGTCTTCATCTACAAACGGAACTTCTGCTCTATACATTTGCAAATAGGTTTCAATAAATGCTGAACTTTTTAATGGCGCTCTAAATACCAATGCTTGTGAAGCGTTCAATAATTCAATAGCCAATACACGCTCCACATTATCAACAACTTTAATTGCTTTTGTTGCAGCATTTGCGCCCATACTCACATGATCTTCTTGCCCGTTTGATGATACAATAGAATCAATACTTGCTGGTGTAGCATACTGCTTATTCTGACTTACAATACTTGCCGCTGTATATTGTGGAATCATAAACCCAGAATTCAATCCAGGATTGTTTACCAAGAAAGCAGGCAAATCTCTCAGTCCAGAAACCAATTGAAAAGTTCTACGCTCAGAAATGTTTCCTAATTCCGCCATTGCGATTGCTAAATAATCCAACGCTAACGCCAACGGTTGTCCGTGGAAGTTCCCTCCAGAAATTATGGCATCTTCAGCAATAAAAATATTTGGATTATCCGTCACCGAATTGATCTCTGTTTCAAATGTTTTCTTTATAAATGCCAGCGTATCTTTCGTTGCTCCGTGTACTTGCGGAACACATCGAAAAGAATACGGATCTTGTACATGTTTCTTTTCTTGCGAAATCAATTCGCTACCTTCCACAAATGCTTGAACTCTTCTGGCTGTTTTCAATTGTCCATTGTGCGGACGAATCAAATGAATCAAATCATTAAAAGGTTCTAATCGTCCGTCAAAAGCCTCTAGGGAAATTGCTGCGAAGAAATCTGCGAAGTACGATAACTTATACGATTTCAACAAGGTATGCACTCCGTAGGCACTCATAAATTGAGTCCCATTCAACAAAGCCAATCCTTCTTTAGCTTTCAATTCAATAGGTTCCCAATTTAACTCAGCCAAAACTTCGGCCGCAGCAACTTCTTTTCCTTTATAATACACACTTCCTTTTCCTAACAATGGTAATGACAAATGTGCCAAAGGCGCCAAATCTCCAGAAGCGCCCAATGAACCTTGTTCAAAAACTACGGGTAAAATATCATGATTATAAAAATCAATCAAACGCTGTACGGTTTCCAATTGTACACCAGAATGTCCATAACTTAACGATTGTACTTTGAGTAACAACATCAACTTTATAATCGTTTGTGGAACACGATCGCCAGTTCCACACGCATGAGACATCACTAAATTTTCTTGTAACTTAGATAAATGTTCATCCGAAATTTTCACATTACACAACGATCCAAATCCAGTATTAATACCATAAATAGGCTCTTTTTGATCTTTTAATCGTTGTTCTAAATATGCTCTACAAGCTATAATTTTAGTCGTAGCAGCTTCCGACAATACAAGTTTTACATTTGAATGTAGCAACTCTTGAATAGCTGAAATATCTAAGATTTTTGAACTTATTTCGTGCGTCATGATGTGGTTGTAAAATTATCTTCCAAAAGTCAAAATTCAATCTGTATTAACCAAATATTTGTTAATAATTTATCGATTAAAAAAAGAATCCACTAAATTTGAGCAAACAAATCTTTGAAAAATGAAAAAATTAGTGCTATTGGTTGCTGTATTTGCAATCTTCTCATGTAAAAATGAGCCAGAAGTTCCAAAAGATTATGTGACGCTTTCTGGGAAAATTGAAAACAAAAACAGTGATTCACTAGTGATTGCTAATAGAACTTTCTCAAAAACGATAAAAGTCAATAAAGATGGTACATTTAAAGACACTTTAAAAGTTGAGCCTGGTATATATAGTGTATATGATGGAAAAGAAGGTACAACTATGTATCTAAAAAATGACTTTGATATCAACCTTACGTTAGACGCGGAAAGTTTGTTTAAAACTGTAAAGTTTACAGGAAAAGGTGCGCAACACAGCAATTTCTTAATAGAAAGCAGTCGTAAATCAGAAGAAATGTTAGACATAGAGCAGTTGAGCAGTTTAGATTCACTAGCATTTGAAAAAAGAATGGACGAAATTAAAAACGAATTGATAAGCTTTTTCAACTCCCAAAAAGAGGTTGATAGCACACTGATAAGCAACTCATTAAAGGATATTGAGCCAATGATAAAATTCTACAAAGGATACATTGGTGAAATAAGTGTTATCAAAAGAAAATTCCCAAAAGGAACACCTTCACCAACATTTGATTATGACAATCATAAAGGCGGAAAAACTTCTTTGGCAGATTTAAAAGGAAAATATGTCTACATTGATCTTTGGGCTACTTGGTGTGGACCGTGCATTAAAGAAATTCCTTCGTTGAAAAAAATAGAAACCTCGTATCATGGTAAAAATATTGCTTTTGTAAGTATCTCCGTAGATAAAAACAGAGATGCTTGGCAAAAAATGGTTACAGATAAATCTTTAGGCGGTATTCAATTGCATTACGGAGGCGATCAAACATTCGCCAATGAATATATGGTTAGCGGAATTCCAAGATTCATCTTACTAGATACTAATGGCGGTGTGGTAAGTCCGGATGCGCCAAGACCTTCTGACCCAAAATTGATTAAAATGTTTAATGACTTAAAAATCTAATTGCTAAACTTAGAAAAAATGAAAAAACTAATCGTATTGGTTGCAGCATTTGCAATCTTCTCATGTAAGAATGAACCAGAAGCACCAAAAGACTATGTAATGTTGTCTGGTAAAATTGAAAATCAAAATAGTGACTCGCTCGTCATACATCAAGGGCGTAACTATTCTAAAACCATAAAAGTTAATGCAGATGGTACTTTTAAAGATACTTTGAAAGTACAAACAGGTATTTACGGACTCTATGACGGAGGTGAATCTAGCAGTATATACTTAAAGAACGGTTATGACATTACGATGTCTTTAGATACAAAACAATTTGATGAAACTATTTCTTATAAAGGTAACGGAGCCGAATCCAGCAATTACTTAGCTCAAAAAGCGTTGATGGAAGAAAATTTATATCCCCCAAGTCTTTTTGATATGGAAGAAGGTGAATTCAAATCTGAAACTGCTAAAATTCACTCAAAATTAGTTGCTTTTCTGGATAAAAATAAAAATTTAGATTCTACTTTACTTGCGAACGAACTGAAAAGTTTGAATACATTTCAAGGTAACATATTAAAATCTTACACAGGTTACCAGCAACAAACAAAAGCTAGAATGGCTCAATTTGCAAAATTCGTAGGAAAACCGTCATCGGAATTTGATTTTGAAAATCATAAAGGAGGTAAAACCACTTTAAAAGATTTAAAAGGAAACTATGTATATATTGATGTTTGGGCAACATGGTGCGGTCCATGTATAAGAGAAATTCCTTCGCTTAAAAAAGTGGAAGAAACGTATCATGATAAAAATATTAAGTTTGTAAGTATTTCTGTGGATGATGGAAGAGGTTTCCAAGGGAATGCTGATGCTGCCAAAGAAGGATGGAAAGAGATGGTTACTGAAAAAGAATTAGGAGGAATTCAACTGCTATCTGACAAAGGCTGGAAATCTGATTTTATACAAGCTTTTGAAATAAATAGTATTCCAAGATTTATTTTAATTGGTCCTGACGGAAAGGTTGTAAACGCCGATGCACCAAGACCATCAAGTCCAAAATTAATTGACTTATTTAATGAGTTAAAAATATAACAGCTCAATTTTATACAATAAAAAAATCGCTCTGAATGATCTTCAAAGCGATTTTTTTATATGCTATTCTTCTGCTTCCTGCGGTTCTTCTGGTTTTTTAAACAAATCCAAATACGCATCTCCGATATGATCCACAATATCACTTGCCGTTAATGCCTGATAGCCAAAACTAGCCAACGCAATATCGCCCGCTTTTCCATGTAAATACACTCCAAAAATAGCTGTTTTAAGTGCATCATACCCTTGCGAAAACAATCCTGTGAGCATTCCTGTCAGCACATCGCCGCTTCCCGCAGTTGCCATTCCTGGATTTCCTGTATTATTAATATATAAATGATGATCGTAAACGGTAATGGTATTAGCCCCTTTTATAATCACAATAACATCATATTTCTTGGCAAAAGCCTTTGTTTTTTCCAGCTTATCAAAATCATCGTTCCACGCGCCTATCAAACGTTCCAATTCTTTTGGATGTGGTGTCAAAATAGATTTAGGTGGAACTGATTTCAGCAGTGTTTTAGTTTCCGATAAAATATTCAATGCATCTGCATCAATGATTAAAGGCATTTTGTTCGTTTTTAAGAATGCTTTCAGTGCTTTCACTGTAACCGGGTCTGTTCCCATACCAATGCCCATTCCAATAGCTTTGGGTGCTATATCAAACTGAATCTTGGCAATACTTTTTTCGCCTTCATCACAAATCACCATTGCTTCTGGCAAGGAAGTTTGCAAAATAGTATAACCACATTGAGGGATATACGCAGTAATCAATCCAGTTCCTACACGTAAACATGCCGAACTTGCTAAGGTAACAGCACCCATTTTACCGAAACTTCCACCGACAATCAAACTATGTCCGTAGGTTCCTTTATGTGCATATTTCTCTCTTGGAATATATAATGGTAATACTTCAAACCTGTCAATCAGTTGAACTTCGGTATCGGTTGCGAGTAAATATGCTGGATCGAGTCCGACATCCAACGCTTCCCATTGCTGCATATACACACCTGTTTCTGGTAAAAAGAAGCTCAATTTTGGCGCTTGAAACGTCAACGTATAATTACTTTCGATGACTGCTTCTTTATCTTCTGGTGTACGATTTGGATACAATCCGGAAGGAACATCTAACGAAACTGTATATGCGTCAGAAGCATTAATGTATTTAATTAATTTCTTTACCCAATCGGATGTTGCTCGGTTCAACCCAATTCCAAAAATGGCATCTACAATAATATCTTCTTTCTTCATTTCAGGAAAATCTTCTCCCGAACTCAACAATCGTGGCCACACTTTAAATTCTTTAATTCGATCGTAATTAATTAAAAAATCTTTGGTGCGTTTATCACTAAAATTTACCACATACACATGAACATTATAACCGTGCTGCAACAATTGTCGTCCCAAAACCAAACCGCAACCACCATTATTTCCTATACCACAATATACATGAATAGGCACTTGAGCTCCTTGCATGCGTGAATGAAACCAATTAAAAATTTGAGTTCCTGCAAATTCCATTAACTCATTAGACGTAATTTTATTTTTTTCAATCGTACTATTGATCGCTTCGTAGATTTGATCCGCTGAATATATCTTCATGTATTCGATGTGTTTGTGTATAGCATTACATATTTAATGAAATTCTTTACAATTCACTATACTTTTTTAGTGCATTTATAAAAAAAAGGCGTTTTCACTACGCATCCGTGAAAAATAAATATATAATTTGTTTATGGACATAAAAGTAATACATTTGAATAACATCATCCTATAAAACATGCGTTTAGTAGCTAACATTTTAATTTTCTCAACGAACATTACAGTTTCTTATACAACTGTAATGACAGCTACTACAACCCCGTTTGGGGTCTAGCTATTATAACCAATCGGTATTCGTATACTTCATTCAATCGTAACTAATGTCAGATAAAAATAAAAACTTTAAAATATCACTAGGGATTCTAATTGGGTATTTTATCGCCACATTCATCAATGTGATCGTTTTTGACAAAAATTGGATGGAAGCTGCCACAGATAAAAAATTACTCTATCTGCTAGGAACGCTCGTAATCATAGGATTTTTAATTCGAAAAAGAATCTTTAAATAACTAAAACAACACCTCTTTAAAAAACTTACAACTAATCATTCAAAACAATACTCATGTACGTACTCAAATTTGGCGGTACTTCTGTCGGCAATGCGCAAAATATAAGCTTAGTAATTGATATCATTACAAAAGCATCTCAAAATGAAAAAATAGCAGTGGTAGTTTCTGCGTTTGGAAACACGACAAATATGCTGTTAAAAACTGCCGAACTCGCCGCTGTAAAGGACGAATATTTCAGAGAACTCTTGCAGGAAATTGAAAATCGACATATACAAGTAGTCAAAGACTTAATTCCTGTAACGGAACAAAGTGGAATCATAAGTCATACGAAACGTTTGTTAAATTATTTAGAAACGCTGTATGAAGGTTGTTTTTTGCTGCGCGAATTAACTCCGAAAACATTGGCAACGATTGCTAGTTTTGGCGAATTACTATCTTCCTATATCATTTCGGAAGTCATGAAAATTCGTAAACTCGATAGTACATTCAAAGATAGCCGCGAATTAATTATTACTTCTGAAAGCTACGAAAATGCACAAGTAGATTTGAAACTGACACGTAAAAACTGTCAGGCCTATTTTGAAAAAAATGAAAAGCAAATTGTCATCTTACCCGGATTTATTGCAGCAACCGAAAATGGAGAAACGACGACACTTGGACGTGGTGGATCCGATTATACAGCGGCGCTCATTGCGGCAGCAGTACATGCGAAAGAATTACAAATTTGGACAGATGTCAGCGGAATGTACACCGCAAATCCGCGCATTGTAAAACAAGCAACACCAATTCCGCACATATCTTATCAAGAAGCCATGGAATTGTCGCATTTTGGTGCAAAAGTGATTTATCCACCAACCATTCAACCTGTATTACACAAAGAAATTCCAATTCTGGTCAAAAATACATTTGCTCCTGAACAAGAAGGAACTCGCATTACTAAAAATCCAAATGGAAAACAGCAAGCGGTTAAAGGAATCAGTTATATCGAAAATATTTCGCTACTTACTTTAGAAGGAAGCGGAATGATCGGAATCCCAGGATTCTCAAAACGATTGTTTGAAACCTTATTAATACAAAAAATAAACATCATACTCATTACGCAAGCTTCCTCCGAACATTCTATTTGTATTGGAATTAATGACAAAGAAGCTTCGAGAGCCAAAATAGCGCTGGATGAAACCTTTGCCTATGAAATTGCTTCAAAAAAAGTAGATCCAATTTTGGTGGAACAACAATTATCCATCATTGCGTTGGTGGGTGAAAACATGAAAAACCATCAAGGTCTGAGTGGTAAAATGTTCAGCATGCTCGGTAAAAACAATGTCAATATTAGAGCCATTGCACAAGGTGCTTCTGAAAAAAATATTTCGGCAGTCATCAACAGTGAAGATGCTAAAAAAGCATTGAATGCCTTGCATGAAGAGTTTTTTGAAGAAAAAAGAAAGCAACTTAACTTATTCGTAACTGGTGTTGGAAATGTAGGCGAACGCTTCTTATCTCAGATCAAACAACAACACGAATACTTAGTAGCGCAATTAAAACTAAACGTCAGAGTGGTGGGAATCTCGAATTCAAGAACAATGTATTTTAATGAAGAAGGAATCGATTTAAACCATTGGAAAGATAATTTAACCAAAGGTGTAAAAGCCAGTTTAGATGGATTTCACCAAACCATAAAGTCACTCAATTTACGCAACAGTATCTTTATTGACATTACAGCAGATCAAAAAGTTTCTGAAGTATACGAACACTATTTGCGCAACAACATTTCGGTGGTGACTTGTAATAAAATTGCCTGTGCTTCTGAATATGAAAACTATCAAACGCTTAAAAGAGTTTCAAAAAAATACAACGCACCGTTTTTATTTGAAACGAATGTTGGTGCAGGATTGCCAATCATTGACACACTCAAAAACTTAATTGCTTCAGGCGATAGAGTTCACAAAATTCAAGCCGTACTTTCGGGAAGTCTAAATTTTGTCTTTAACAATTTCAACAATGAAAATACCTTTAATGACGTTGTTACGGAAGCACAAAAAGAAGGCTACACCGAACCTGATCCAAAAATTGATCTAAGCGGAATTGATGTCGCGCGCAAAATTCTAATCTTAGCACGTGAAAGTGGCTATGCAATGGAATTGGATGAAATTGCAAACGATTCATTTCTTCCAGAAAAAACATTAGCAACCGACAACAATGAAGATTTCTATGCTTCATTAACAGAATATGAAGCGCATTTTCAAGAAATTTACAAAAAAGCCAATGACAAAAACTGTCGTTTAAAATATGTAGCAACCTTTGAAGATGGAAAAGCGAACGTAGGTTTGCAACACATTCCTGCTGATCATCCATTTTACAATTTAGAAGGAAGCGACAATATTGTATTATTTTTCACGGATCGTTATAAAATGCAACCTTTACAAATCAAAGGTGCTGGCGCAGGTGCAGAAGTAACCGCGTCTGGAATTTTTGCAGATGTCATTAGAATTGGGAAGTTTTAATTATCAATGAATCAATTTGACAATTTAAAAATGTGTCAATTACAAACGTCACACTTCGACAAGTTCAATGTTCAATGTTCAATTAAATTTCTGTACGTCACTTCGAATAATTTTTTGTAATGAAATGAAGAAATTATGTATCGAGAAGTACTTTTAAAATAAATATAAAAAGTTAAAAGCTAACTGCCAGAAGCTAAAAGCTAGAAAAAATGAACGAAATAAAAATATTCGCACCAGCAACCATTGCAAATGTATCTTGCGGATTCGATGTACTCGGACTCTGCTTAGATACGGTTGGTGACGTAATGGTGATTCGGAAAGCAGCTGAAAAAGGAATTAAAATCACCAAGCTTGTCGGGCAAGATTTACCACTAGAAACCGAAAAAAATGTAGCTGGTGTTGCCGGATTGGCAATGTTGGAAAAGCTAGATATAGATCACGGTTTTGAAATTGAAATCTATAAAAACATCAAAGCTGGAAGCGGCATTGGAAGCAGCGCGGCAAGTTCAGCAGGAACTGTTTTTGCGATGAATGAATTGCTTGGCAAACCATTTTCGATGAAAGAATTAGTGCCATTTGCCATGGTAGGAGAAAAACTCGCCAGCGGAACGGCGCATGCAGATAATGTGGCTCCTGCCCTTTTGGGTGGATTTACCTTAGTAAGAAGTTACCAACCGTTGGATGTAATCAAAATTCCAACACCGAGTGAATTGTACGCAACGGTCATTCATCCACAGATTGAAGTCAAAACGTCCGATTCACGATCGGTATTAAAACAAACGATTTCCTTAAAAAAATCCATCATTCAAATTGGAAACTTAGGCGGATTGATTAGCGGACTATACACTTCTGATTACGACTTAATCAGCAGATCATTGCATGACGAAATTGTAGAACCCTTACGTGCTATTTTAATTCCGGGATTCAAAGAAGTTAAAGAAAACGCCATTGCTTGTGGCGCATTAGGCGCTGGAATTTCAGGTTCTGGACCTTCTATTTTCGCACTAAGCAAAGGCAATGAAATGGCAGAAAAAGTGGCAAAAACCATGGCAGAAACCTATAAAACACTCAACATCGACTATGACATTCATGTTTCAAAAGTAAATGTGGAAGGTTGTCGAATTATTTAATTTTGAATTCAGAATTCAGAATTCAGAATTCAGAATTTTTGAAACGTCACTTCGAGTGATTTTTCGGAATGAAATGAAGAAAAATTGCACTTCGACATAC
>CAYGPQ010000107.1:0-10374 GCA_964351775.1 uncultured Kordia sp.
ATGCAAAATCATCGAAGTAATCGTGGTTTTTCCGTGACTTCCGCCAATGACCACACGTGTTTTATGTTTTGATTGCTCGTATAAAAATTCTGGATATGAATAGATTTTTACACCTAATTCTTGTGCTTTTAGCAACTCTGCATTGTCAGGTTTGGCGTGCATTCCTAAGATGATGGCATCCAAATCTTTCGTAATTTTTTCTGGAAACCAGCCAAAGGTTTCAGGTAACAAGCCTTTTGCAGCCAATCGTCCTTTGGAGGGTTCAAAAATAACGTCGTCACTTCCTGTAATTTGGTATCCTTTTGCGTGTAACGCAAGTGCTAAATTGTGCATGGCACTTCCGCCAATGGCTATAAAATGTATTCGCATGAGTTGTAGAATTCTAAAGTGTAAAGATAAAAGTAGTTTTGGACTTTTGGGAATTTTATTTTGGGAGATAAGTTCTTTATTTTTAGTAAACCATTCTAATTAAATAGTAATTTCTTACTTTTAAAAATGAATATAATAGCCGTAATGAAATAATCTTAAAACATATTCAAATGAACAACAGCACTATTAAAGCATTTTTTAACGAAATTATACTCGATAAATTCATGGTAAACTTCGTTCCTGGATTGATTTTATTCTTTGTACTCACTACATTTATACGTATTCCAATAGGCGAAGGACTTACCATATTTCTGATTGTCACTTCAATTTCGTGGGTTTTGGGAATGCTACTAGAACTGACCTTTTTTAGAAAAACGTATTTGGCTCGAAGAGAAAATACAGCGTTTACTACAAGTCAGAGTATGAATTTATTATTTGGCAAAATTGGAATCAGTATCATAATTGCTTGCGTATTGTGGATTGATATAGAATCTATTATTGAATATAGAGGAAATACAACAGAAGCTATCTTTCTTATCATCAGATTTTTAATTTTTACTTTGGCAGGGCTTTTCTTGTTCTTAAATTATTTGAAAAGTAAAATAAAAGAGTAAACACTCGTTAATAGGAGAACTGACACCAACAGCAATGACTGAAGAAATTAATTTTTGCAATACGTGTAAAACAAGCACTTTTAGCATTTCAATTAACTATTCCTTTTGGACTTCCACTGAAACATGATTTTGCAGAATACATATATTAGTAAAGATTATTTTCTCCGTATAAATTGATAAAATTCTCAATGTTTGAGATGATAAAAAAATCGCCTCCCAACAAAGAAAGCGATCTTTTAAAAAATAATGTATACCGTTTGTAATTTGAATTTACGGCATTACCCTTTACCAAAACTTCCCATCATTAATCCCTGAGAAAAAGGAATTGGCCCTGCTTGTGCGCCTTGTATGTTAGCCGCGTCAGAAAGTGTTCCGTACATTCCAAAAGGTTTTCCAGCTGCTGTGAAATATAAGCTACATAAATAATCTTTATCTCCATCGCTTAAAACTAATGTACAATTCTCGTTCACTGTCTGGATATCATTTGCGGTTGCTAGAATGGTCAATGCGCCAGGAGAAGCTTGTGAATAGGTCCATCCACCTGAACCGTTTGGTTGAACCTTTGCTCCATTTACATACAATCCTGTCCAATCGTTGTTATCCATTTCAATTTTAAAAAGTCCGCCTTTTTCAATAATGCTAATAGCTGCCATAATTTCTAATCTTTAATTTTTATTCCTACTCGTTAGGCTTTTCGGATTCCGCCTTTTAATCAAAAAAAAAACGTAGCTACTTAATCGAAGTATTGTTTTTGATTACAGTACAAATGTCTGACGATACTCCTAGTTTTTTTAGGTAGAGATTACGTGTTTTTATTAAATAGGTAATTTTTGAATGCTGAATTCTGAAATCAATATCTCATACCATCTATAAGTATAGTGTCTTCGAAATGATCGTTGGTTTACCGACAAACCACTTCACAATTCCAAAAAATTAAACTATCTTGTTTTCTCATAAAAAACAAGCACTATTAGCATGGCAATCAACTATTCTTTTGGACTTCCACTGAAATATCATTTTGCAGAATACGTATATTATCAAGGCTTATTTCTTCCACATGAAATTGACCGCATTTTAAATTTTTGGGATGATGATAAAACGATCAAAGCAACACTTGCTGGCGAAAACACCTATAATGATGAACTGCGAAAAAGCTCCGTGATGTTTATTGACAATACACCCGAAAACGACTGGATTTACAACAAATTAGCTGGATTGGCAATCAATTGCAATAACGAACGCTATTGGTTTGACTTGTTAGGTTTCCACCAAGAATTACAACTGACACGCTATTCAGAAGGTGATTTTTTTGATTGGCATTTGGATTTTGGCGCAGGAGAAATTTCGGCACGAAAATTAAGTATGACGATTCAATTATCAGATGAAGACGAGTATGAAGGTGGCGATTTAGAGTTTATGATCAATCAAAAAATAGTCGCTGCACCACGAAAAAAAGGAACGATTGTCATTTTTCCGTCCTTTATTATGCACCGCGTTACACCGATCACAAAAGGAACACGTCAATCCATTGTGGGTTGGGTTTCGGGGCCGCCATATCGATAGTATTTAATCATTATCAAAATACATTCTTTATTCATAAAATATAAACGGGATAAAATGGATGATTCTCGTTAGCATATCTACTATTTAACTTTTGTTATACTTTAAAAGCACAAAATAATTTTACTGCAAATTGCTTAGAAATAGATATCTACGAACTTTGACTTTACGTCGTTTCAAAAAAAGATCTAGTGCGAAATCGCAATGAAAATTTAGTATTCTAGCCTTTTTACATCAATAATTATAGAGAATATTCGCAATTCCAGAGAACCATAGTGTATATGTGCAATCTTTAGTCTATTTTAGGAAAATAATATAGATTTCACTTTTGGCTTTTACCAACAATTAATTATAAACCACCTAATTTTTCTAAAATGGCATCATATACTATCAGTGAAATCAACCACATTTTAAAAGGAGAATTAATTGGTGATACTTCCCAAAAAATTGAAGGCGCTGAAGAAATACAAAAAGCAAACAACACTCAAATCACATTTATTGGACATAAAAAATATGTGAAATTTTGGGACAATTCAAAAGCATGTGCAGCACTTATTTGTGCGAATGTAACTATTGGATCTGGCGATAATCGTGCGTTTATAAAAGTAAAAAATGTCGATTTGGCAATGGCGAAAATACTGGAACTTTTTAATCCTCCAACACCTGTTTTTGACACAGATATTCATCCAACTGCCGTGATTCATGAAACTGCAAAAATTGGGCATGGCTGTAAAATTGGTGCCAATTGTTATGTTGGGAAAGATGTTGAGCTAGGAAAGGAAGTCATTTTATACCCAAATGTATGTGTATTTGATGAAACCATGATCGGCGATAAAACCATTGTTTGGTCGGGAACGGTCATTCGCGAACGCTGTATTATTGGAAGTCATTGCATTTTTCATACCAATGTAAGTATTGGTGCGGACGGATTTGGATATAGACCTTGTGAAGATGGTGGAGGTCTTGTAAAAATTCCACAAATAGGAAATGTCATCATTGGACATTATGTTGAAATTGGCGCCAATTCCTGTGTGGATAGAGCAAAATTTAGCTCTACGATTATTGGTGATGGTTGTAAGATTGACAATCTGGTGCAAATTGCGCATAACAGTGTGTTGGGACGTTTTTGTATTATGGCAGGACATAGTGGACTTGCGGGTTCTGTGACTTTAGGTGATGGCGTTATGATTGGCGGAAGTGCGTCTATCAAAGATCACACCACCATAAATTCTGGTGCCACTGTGGGTGCTGGTTCTGGAGTGATGAATGATATCGAAGCTGGAAAAACCGTTTTGGGCTATCCAGCGCAAGATGCCAGAGATATGTTGAGACAATGGGTTGCAATCCGACAGTTTATGAAAAATAAGTAAATTTTATTGATAGAACAATATCGAATTTAATATATACAAAGTCCTTCTTAGGGCTTTTTTTATTTTTTAAGTCACTCTTATTTGTGAAAGAATATTGCCGTGAGATTGCTTGGATAAGGCTGATTTGAGCGAAGTTGAATGGCTTGTAGAGACAAAGTCTTTCTTTAATATACTTTCCATGTAGATTCGGAATCAGGAAAAACCATTCCCAAAATTTTCCATACCTTTCCCAAAGCACACTTTCACAAACTATGAAAAAATTATTGTTTATCTTTTTGATCATTTTCAGCATGTCGCTTCAAGCGCAAGACTTGAACGATATCTTTGTGAATTGCCTCATTTCAGATACGGAAAGTAATATTGCACGTGAAAATCCAATTCATATTATTGCCATTGACGAAGCCAACCATCGGATCAAAACAAATTATACAGCACTTGAAAATTTAGTCGTAAAAGCAACGGGAAATCAATCGTGGTTTATCACGCAAAGTGAAGAAGGAACTACTGTTGTAGAGATTTTAAATGTCGACACAAAATCTGGTTGGATTACGCTTGGCGAAACCTACGCAGGATTTTTCAACATGGACGAAGGCGAAACCTTGGAGTTTTTCAATCCGTTTGTAAACTATGAGATTATTCAGAACAAACCGCTATTTGAAACGTATCCGACACATATCCAAGACGAATATATCAACTACATTCAAGCTGGCGGAATTATTCAAAGAGCTGAAAACGATTATGTATTACTAACGCCTGTAATTTTTGGAGCGCACGAAAAAAGAGCGATTTATTACGCCACAAGTTCCGACTTAGAAAACTGGACGTTTCACGATCAAAAAATAGTGGGTACGGAACAAATTCCATTCGCGAAAGCAACAGGAAATGTATTTAGTACAGGAAATCCGTTGGAATTAAAAGATGGTACGTTTTTAGTCTTATTGGGCGTAGAACAACCCAATGGAAACTACACATCAGCTTACATGATTCTTAATAAAAATTTAGAGATTATACAAGCACCACAAGAAATCAACATTCCCGAATGGCATGGCGCATCTCAAAATAGTTTTCCGTTAGCAATTACCAAACATAAAGGCGTTTTTAGAGTTTTATTTCATCGAAGAAGTGCCAAATTTATTGAATCGGAAATTCATGAAATCACGACAAAGAACATTCTAAAAGCATTCGATAAAAACAAAGGAATTCTATCTTCCACAATCATTCAAAAAGCAACAAATGAAACCGGATATCTTCGTGGAAAAGCGGATGATGCAAGTTATATAGCGTTCAATTCAGAATTATATATCCTATTGGGAAGTGAAGAATTGCCTTCGGAATATCTCACCTCTTTCAATCGCGAATATGGTTTGCTAAAGTTTGAAAATAACGAATGGATTCACGACAAACGCAGTCCACTCATCGTTAATCCGATGAATATTTATCATAAATATCCCGAATATGAATGGACTTCAGATCATTTAGGCGGATTTATTTCTCCGATAATTCACGAAAACTATTTATATTTATTTTTAACTTTCGGAACCGACAATCCTGATTATTTGCTTTCAGGAATAAAAATTAAAACTGACTAACCAACACTACCATGAAAATCATCGACTTATCCAAACCGATTCAATACAACAAAAACGATCCTTGGTTTATGAAGGTGAAAATCAAGCACAAACCACATCATAAAGCCAAATGGTTAATTCGCGTGTTGGGGTTGCCTTTTAAATTATTTCCCAAAGGTTTTACAGGTTGGGCAGATGATACGATTCAGAAAATGGGCGTGCATTCCACCACACATATTGATGCGCCTTGGCACTATTCGCCCACGGTAAATGGCGAGAAAGCAAAAACGATTGATGAAGTTCCACTCGATTGGTGTTATGGCGAAGGAATTGTCATTGACATGAAACATAAAGCTGATTTTGATGCGATCACTGTCGCGGATATTACCACTTTTTTAACGGAACAAAACTTAACGATTGAACCCAACATGATCGTGTTAATCAAAACGGGAAGAGACAAATATAACGGCACAAAAGACTTTCATAAAGTTGGTACGGGCATGAGCGCCAAAGCCACTGAATGGCTCATTGACAAAGGCATCAAAGTCATGGGTATTGATTCTTGGGGCTGGGATTTGCCATTGCCATTCATGTTGAAAAAAGCAAAAGAAACGGGCAATTCCGAATTCTTTTGGGAAGCACATTTGGTCGGACAACGCAAAGAATATTGCCATATAGAACAACTCGTCAACTTAGACGCACTTCCCTACTCAGGTTTTAAAATAGCTGTATTTCCGTTGAAAATTGTGGGTGCTTCGGCGGCTCCGGCGAGAGTTGTGGCGATGATGGAATAAATGATTTAAAGAAAATATACTTTTATGCCAATTTATCCACCAAGAAATACTGCAACAAAAAAATCTCAAATTTTAAATTATAAAATATTTGAGTTTCTTGAATGTCTTAAAAGTAAATGTTCAAACGAAAAATTATTGAAGAAAGCTGAGAACGTAAGAATTGCCAAACTCAATTTATTGAAAGCGAGATTGGCAAGTACTAAATCTTTTAGCGCTGAAGATGAAACTAAAGAACAAATTGAATTGAATAAAAAAATTGTAGCCCAAATTATTGAATGGGAATCAATTACTTTTCCTGAAATTGAAAAGTATTATAGAAAGTCTAACTAAGATAACAATATACTACATCCTAGCTCCTGCGAGAGTTGTGGCGATGATGGAGTAAATTAATGTAAGTAGAATGGATACTGAAATGAAAAACTATTTCCTTGGGAAATGTTACGATTGGATGCTAAAAGATGAAATCATAGCATTGAGAAGATTGAGCTTAACTGAACATGGAGAAAAAACAACTAGAGAAATTGCAAAAAATTCCGAGAAATGGGAATCAAAGTATGGGTTTCAAAGGGAAGTAATAAATAACTTAGTAGCAATCGGAATTGAAAACCTTCGTAATCAAATTGCATATCGTATGTTGAAAGATCACCCTGAACTATTAAATTATTGTCCAAAATGTAATAAACTTACAAGAACTCCTAAAGCTAGACAATGTAGACATTGTCATCACACATGGTTTCATGAAGACGTAAAAAAATATTCAAAACAGATATAAGATGAATTCATTTCAAATCCTAAAAAAATGACGTATTTTATCCTAATTTTTAACACAAAGTGAAACATTATACTAAAAACACATACGTATAAAACAAATTATACACGAACCTTAAATTAAAAAACTATGGGATTAACACTTACGCTGCTTCTTGCTATTCTTGTGATCACTTTTATTGCAGTAGCTATTATTTACAACAGCCTTATTAGCAAACGAAACAATGTTCAGAATGCAGAAAGTTCCATTGATGTAATGCTCAAAAAGCGTTATGATCTCATTCCTAATTTGGTAGAAACTGTAAAAAAATATATGAATCATGAGAAAGATTTATTAGAAAATATAACGGCGCTTCGATCTAGATTATTGACTTCATCTTTAGACAAACCAGAAAGAAACGCCTTAGAAAATGAACTATCAAAAGGATTAGGACAACTCAACATAAGTGTTGAAAATTATCCAGATTTAAAAGCCAACGAAAACTTTTTAAATCTTCAGTACAACTTAAATGAAATTGAAAGTCAAATCTCTGCTTCTAGAAGAGCTTACAATGCTGCTGTATTAGATTATAACAATGGTTTGGATCAGTTTCCTTCAAATATTATTGCTAACTCTTTCAACTTTAAAAGAGAAGATTTCTTTGATATTCATCCTGTGGAAAGAAACAATCCAAGCGTAAAGAATTTATTTGACAACTAATGATTTCAGAAGAAATAAAAAAGAAATACGCAGGCATTCTTACGATATTTGAAACCGCTAAAAATGATATTTTTAAAAAATCAAAAGAGAATTGGAAGCATACGTTTTTCGCATACCTTGGCATCGTATCTTTTCTATTCTTTTTAGCTTTTGTTCGGTTTATTCCTATGAATAATCAAACCATCGCTATAATGATTTTTGCGCCCGTACTCATTTTTCTGATTCCATTACTGATTTCTTCTAACTTGAAAGCAAAATGGGTGCAAAAATACAAAGATGAAGTGCTAAAACCCATTGTTGAAGCTGAATTTCCAGGCGTGATATATGAAGATAGAAATTATATTTCTGAAGAAATGTTCAATTCCAGCAATCTTTTTTCAAACCCAGATAGGTTTCAAGGTGAAGACTTATTTAGCGGAACACAAGATGCAACTTCTTTCTCCTTTTCAGAAATTCATGCCGAAGAAAAACATACACGAAGAGATAAGAATGGAAATACAACGACTTCTTACACTACTATTTTTAAAGGTCTTTTCCTAATCGCTGATTTTAATAAAGAAATTCATAGTGAAACGTATGTATACTCTTCAGGAGGAAAATGGTTTTCAAGATTTAAACGTGTAAAATTGGAAGATGTAGCGTTTGAAAAAAGGTTTAATGTATACAGCAACGATCAAATAGAAGCAAGATATATATTGACTCCGAAAATCATGAGCAGAATCGTAGACCTAGAAGACAGGTTTGGTGAAAACTTGTATCTATCCTTTAGAGGACATTATGTGTATATAGCTATCAGCGAATCCTATAATATGTTTGAAAATAGTATTCATGACGAAGTAAGCTTCCAACAAATTCAACGATTTTTGGAAGAAGTCAATAGCATTTTAGAAATCATCAATGATTTAGATTTGAATCTTCGAATTTGGACAAAAAGATAGTTTCAATTTACATCCCCAAAATCACTTCCTTTTGTTTCTTAAAAGGCTTTAATTCTTGTTCAGCCAACGCCTTGTCAATCCATTCCAAGGCTTTTTGTTTGTCTCCTTTATGTTTGAAAATTTGCGCCAAACGGTAATATGCCCACGAAACGGGAACACCATCTTTAGTGGTATAATTGGTAATGTACAAATACAAACATTGCTCGCCTTTTTCGAGTTGTAAATTGTAATCCGCGGCTACTTTTCCAATTTGGTAATGCATGGCATTTCGCTGGTGCTTTTGGTGTGATTTTTCAATATTTTCGATGGCTTTTAAAGGCTGATCTTGCTTTTCGTATAACTTGGTCAACTTGTCATAACAGGTTAAAGAACCGCCAACTTCAATGGCTTTTTTGTAGAATTGCTCCGCGAGTTCGGGTTCATCGTCATATTCATGAATGTATCCTTTTGCCAAATAGCCATCCACTTTTGATAAATTTTCAAGTTCATTCGCATACTTCATAGAAGTACGTTTGCTTCCGCCTACAATACCTGGCAACTGCATGTATAATTCCACCAACGCCCAACGCGCATCAATATGTTGTGGATCGAGTTCGGCAGCACGTTTGAAAGATCGTTTAATATCTCCTATCAAGCCTAAAGCTCTAAATTTATTTACTTTGAGCGCTTTCATGCCCATCGCGCCACCATATTTGTAGTGATAATTAGCATTGTTGTCATCAATTTCGACTAACTGTTCGTAGTATTCAATAGCATCATCCCATTTTTCTTGATATCCGTAAGCATCGCCCATAAGTTCTATTAATGTGCGATTATTTGGCGATGTATCCAATTCCGTTTTCAGTATGGTTTCCGCTTTGCTGTATTGTTTATTTTCAAACAATTGCTTCACCGTTTCTGTGGTTGTTTGACTCATTAAAAACATCGGAATACATAAGAGGACTAAAAAATAATATTTCATTTGTTTTTCTAATTTCAATAGCAATATGCAGTTATTGTTCCAAAGATACTATTTCATCTTTATTTTTTGAATTGTTTTTTTAAGGAAGATAATATTAATCTTTACCACTATTAATTTCTATAATTCACCAAAAGACAATTTCGGAACACTCTTTGTTTATTCAAAAATAATAACATCATGTTAAGACATGTTTGCATTAAAATACTTAATTTACATACGCAAAAACGGATTGTTGAGTTTTCTATAGAAACAACGGAAAAATACGTTTTGTAGTGCAACTTAATCATTGAAATAATGAAAAATATACTCACGATACTTATGATTGTTTTATTTAGTCAATTCTCAAATGCACAACAAGAATATACCAATCTTTGGAAAGATGTGGACGCATTGGAGAAGAAAGGCTTGACTAAATCCGCTTTTGAAAAAGTTTCTGAAATTCATATCAGCGCCAAACGCGATCGAAATAATCCGCAAATTATCAAAGCATTTTTACACAAAGCAAAATACCAACTCGTATTGGAAGAAGATGCACAATTGACCATCATTAACGATTTAAAAGCAGAAATCGCATCGCAATCGTTTCCGACAAAAAATATCTTAGAAAGTATTTTGGGAAGTTTTTATTGGCAATATTTTTCGAGCAATCGCTACAAATTTTACAATCGAACGGAAACTGCCGAAAAAGTAGATGCAACCGATTTCAGATCTTGGGATTTGAATACATTATTT
>CAYGPQ010000107.1:10384-13726 GCA_964351775.1 uncultured Kordia sp.
ATGAAATTTTCAGTCACTTTGATGCGTCTCTCGTAAATGCAGATCAATTGCAAAAGCTTGATTTAACAGCCTACAATGCTATTTTGACGGAACAAAAAGGTTCCAAAATCTATCGTCCAACAGTCTATGATTTTTTAGCGCACAATGCACTTGAATTTTATAAATCGGATGAAAATAATATTACCAAACCTTCCTATAAATTCGAAATTGACGATATCGAATATTTGTGTGATTCCAAACTATTTGCACAAATGGAATTGACAACGAAAGATTCGCTTTCGCTCGAATTTAAAGCCTTAGAAACCTATCAAGAATTAATTCGTTTTCACTTAAAAGATAAAACACCCGAAGCCTTAATCAAGGTAAATATTGAACGTTTGTACTATGTACAACAAAAAGCAACCTTTGATGATACCACAGAAAAACTGATTGAAGCTTTTCAGAATGAAAAAACAACCTTTGCGTCACATCCATATTCGGGAATGTACGATGCAGAATCTGCCGTATTACATCAACGTTTGGGTGCGAATTATGCAAACGATCGTACCGAAAAATACCAATGGGAATACAAAAAAGCCTTGGAACTGTGTGAAACTGTAATTTCTAAATTTCCAAAAAGCATTGCCGGAGAAAAATGTAAAATCATTAAAAGTGGAATTTTACAACCTGACATTGATATTACCACAGAAGTGAACATTCCGATACAGAAACATTCTAAAATGTTGATCAGTTATAAAAATGTGAAACAACTCTATTTTACAGTTCGTAAAATACCTTATGAACAACGTGAAAAATTCGTGAGCTTGTACGATGAAGACAAACATTATGAATTTGTCCAAAAGTTCACAATTGATCAAGCATGGAATTCAACATTGCCTACCGAGAATGATTACCAAATACACACAACAGAAGTAGCAATCCCAGCATTGGCGAACGGTTTTTATATCATTACAGCGTCTCCAACGGAAAAACTCAAAAAGGAATTTTTTGCTGTGGATATCATACAAGTGACGGATATTGCAATCAGAAGCAAAAAATCGACTTCTAACTACATCTTTCAGCTTACAGATAGAAACAATGGAACTGCTATTGCAAATCAGGATATTATTTTTGACTATAAAATAGGCTATCAAAATAAAAAAGGAAGTAAAACACTCACTACAGATGCTACGGGAAGTGTGGTTTTTGAAGTTCCTACAAACACTAGAGTACATGACATAAACGTCGCTGTTACTAAAGAAAATGAGGTTGCATACTTTGATTCATCTGCGCTCTATTCTCGGAATCGTGTTCGAAATACAGATCCAATAAAAACACTCTTTTTCTTTACCGACAGAAGTATTTACAGACCTTCACAAATCGTACATTTTAAAGGAATTTTAATTGAACGTGAAGACAAAAAATCTACGATTGTTACCAATGAAAAAGTAGAAGTAATTTTCCGTGATGCCAATTATCAAGAAATCAAAACCGCCACATTTACCACCAACGAATACGGTTCTATCAAAGGCGAATTTATCATTCCAAATAACGGTTTGACAGGAAATTTTTCCATCATGGCTAAATCGAGCAAAAGAAATCTTGGAAGCGTTAATTTTTCTGTGGAAGAATACAAACGTCCAAAGTTTGAAGCCGAATTTTTACCTGTAACGGAAACATTCGCTGTAAACGATTCGGTTGTTGCCAAAGGAACTGCAAAGGCTTTCGCCGGAAGCAATATTTCGGATGCAAAAGTGACGTATTCGGTAAAACGTACGCCGCGCTATCCCGTTTGGGCATATTGGAGAAGTCCATACATAAATTCCGCTTCGCAACAAATGACAAGTGGAGAAACGACGACAGATGCTTCTGGAAATTTTGAAATTACTTTTAAAGCGATTCCAGATGCAAGTGCTGACAAAAAATTATTACCTGTATTTGATTATGAAATTACCGCAGACATTACCGATATCAATGGCGAAACGCGAAGTGCTTCAACCATTGTTCATGTAGGATATCATAGCTTAAAAGCGAATATTGTTGTTGCCAATAAATTGGATGCAACAAAGAAAGATCACACATTGGAGATCATCACAAAAAACTTAAACAACGAAAAAATTGGCGCAAAAGGAACCATTACGATTCACAAACTACAAGCGCCCGATCGTGTGTTGCGTAAACGTCCATTTAAAGTTCCTGATTATGTAAATATTCCTGAAAGTGAGTTTAAAAAACTATTTCCGCATGAAGCTTTCTCGAAAGAAGAACAAGATTTTAAAACATGGGGAAAAGGCAAAAATGTATTCAGTGAATCATTCAATACTGGAAATGCAACGAAACTAGAATTAGGGAAAATAAAACGTTGGGAATCTGGAAAATATGTGATTGAATTGACAATGATTGACGCTAACGGAATCGAAATCAAAGATATTGTTTTCACAGATATTTGGAATCCAACGGATAAAATAACTGCCGATAATAAACTACTAGAAATTTCTATTGATAAGGACGCGTATTTGCCAAATGAAGAAGTGGTTTTAGCGCTCAACTCAGCAATCAAAAACATCACTGTTTCGGTAGATATTGAAAAAGAACAACGCATTATTGATTCGTACATGATTTCAATGGAAGATGGAAAAAAGACGATCCGAATTCCCGTAGCTAAAAAAGATGAAGGCGGTTTTAAAATTCATTGTTCTGCAACGGTATTCAATAGTTTTATTGTAAAACAAATTCCAGTATTGGTGAAATATCCACCATCAGAATTAACGATAGAAACCACAACATTCAGAGATAAATTAAAGCCCGGACAAGACGAAACTTGGAGTTTCCACATCAAAGGTCCAAAAGGTGAAAAAGTAGCTGCAGAAGTCCTTTCAAGTATGTACGATGCTTCGTTGGATGAATTCAGATCGCACGCATGGCAATTTTCACCACTACATACGCCACAATATTACAGCAGCATTCATATTAGCGGAGAAAACAGTTTTGAACTTACTAACTTTTCAGATTATTTAGAGATTGACAGACAGTATTATAAAACACAATCGTTTGATCGTCTCAATTTATTCGGATTGTATTTTGGAAATCAAGGACGCATGCGAAGTGCTATGAAATATAAAATTGCACGCAATGATGCCTCTTCACAAAAAATGATGGCTGTGATGGAAATGAGCGATGACGTGGAAACTGAAGCAATGAGTCTTTCTGCAAATATGACTGTCGGATATTCAAGTGGTGAAGAACGTATAGAAGATGATAAAAACCCCAACAATGCTTTAAACACAAAAGATGCTGATGAAACAACCGAAACCATTGTCCCTCGAAAAAACCTGCAAGAAACCGCATTTTTCTTTCCACAGT
>CAYGPQ010000108.1:0-13689 GCA_964351775.1 uncultured Kordia sp.
GTGTTTGTATGTTTTCTCTAATAAGAGAATTTAGATTGAATGTTTTCATCTTTCTAGCTTTTGGCTTTCACTTCGACAGGCTCAGTGATCGTCATCTTTATTATTTTAAACTTTCTAATCGTAAGCTTACGGCGTTTTTGTGCGCTTGCAAACCTTCGGCTTCCGCCATGATTTCGATAGCATTTCCAATGTTTTGAATTCCAGTCGCTGTTATTTTTTGAAATGTCATACTTTTTTGAAAACTTGCTAGGTTGACACCAGAATACGCTTTCGCATATCCGTTTGTTGGTAAAGTATGATTGGTTCCAGAGGCATAATCGCCCGCACTCTCTGGCGTGTAGTTTCCAACAAATACCGAACCTGCATTTTGAATTCCGTTGGTGTAGAAATCTTCATCGCTTACACAGATGATAAAGTGTTCCGGACCGTATTTATTGATGATTTCTAATGCAATTTGATCGTTTTCGACATAGATTAACTTTGAGTTTTCAATCGCTTTGGTGGCAATTTCCTTTCGCGGTAAGGCTTCTAGTTGCGTTTCCACTGCCAATTCTACTTCGTCTAAGAACTTTTTTGAAGTCGTCACCAAAATCACTTGACTGTCTGTTCCGTGTTCGGCTTGACTTAATAAATCGGATGCTACAAATGCAGCATTTGCCGTTTCGTCCGCAACTACTAACAATTCACTTGGCCCAGCTGGCATGTCAATTGCCACACCATATTTGGTGGCTAATTGTTTCGCAACTGTGACAAATTGATTTCCAGGCCCAAATATTTTGTAGACTTTTGAAATGGTTTCTGATCCAAATGTCATTCCTGCAATTGCCTGAATGCCGCCAACTCTATATATTTTAGTGATTCCGCATAGTTTTGCGGTGTATAAGATCGCTGGATTTACCTTGCCTTCTTTGTTTGGCGGTGTACACAGAATGATTTCGTCACAACCTGCAATTTTCGCAGGAACCGCCAGCATTAAAATCGTTGAGAATAATGGCGCCGTTCCGCCAGGAATGTACAATCCGACTTTTTGAATGGCTCTTTTTTCTTGCCAACAACGCACGCCTTCTGTGGTTTCTATGTCAATTTTTGATGTTTCTTGCGCTTTGTGAAATTTGGCAATGTTTGCTTTCGCGATTGCGATGGCAGCTTTGAGTTCTTCAGATACAGTTTTGCTTGCCGAGTCAATTTCAGCTTGACTGACAACCAAATTATCCAACTTTACATTGTCAAAGTAAGATGTATATTTTTTGATGGCTTGATCGCCATTTTTTTGCACTTCTGAGAATATTTGCAAAACCGTAGCTTCAATGTCGTCAACAGTTTGCGTTGGTCTTTCAAGTAATGTAGTCCAACTTTCGGATTTTGGATTGAATATTTTCTGCATTATAGTACCATTTTTTCGATTGGACATACCAAGATTCCTTCTGCTCCATTTTTTTTGAGTTCGTCAATGACATCCCAAAAATCTTCTTTTTTGATTACTGAGTGTAGCGAACTCCAGCCTTCTTCTGCTAATGGGAGAATTGTTGGGCTTTTGAGTACGGGTAATATATTACTGATGGCTTCAATTTTGTCATTTGGCGCATTGAGTAGAATGTATTTTGAAGAACGTGCGGTAAGCACCGATTGAATTCGGAATTGTAATTTTTCCAATAATTTTTTTCCTTCAACTGATATTTTTGGTGAAACCGCTAGAACTGCTTCACTTTTCAGCATGACTTCTACTTCTTTGAGATTGTTTTTGAATAGTGTACTTCCACTAGAAACTATGTCGCAAATGGCGTCTGCCAATCCGATATTTGGCGCAATTTCCACAGAACCATTGATAATATGTAATTCAGCATTGACACCTTTTTCTTTGAGATATGCTTTTACGGTTTCTGGATAGGAAGTCGCGATGCGCCTGCCTTCTAAGTCTTTTATAGAGTTGTATTTTACTCCTTTTGGAATCGCCAATGAGACTTTACATTTTGAGAATCCAAGCTTTTCTGCGATGGCAATGTTTTCGCCTTTTTCGATCAATACATTTTCTCCGATGATTGCAATATCGACCACGCCATCTCTTAAGTATTGTGGAATGTCACCGTTTCTGAGATAGAAAACTTCCAGTGGAAAATTACGTGCAGCAGCTTTGAGTTGATCTTTTCCGTTATCGATATAGATCCCGCAATCTGTCAATATTTTTAAGGAATCGTCATTTAGTCGTCCCGATTTTTGAATAGCAATTTTTAATTTATTCATTGGTTTGTTTTTTTGCTTGAATACAAAAATTGGGCATAAAAAAACCCGCTTGATGTGTTCAAACGGGTTTTAAATATATTTTTGAAATTACGTCAATACATTCTCAGCTCGCTTGATGGCAAGTATGAAAATGATGATGATGTAATTGAGTAAATGGCATTTTTTCTTTGTTTGATGCAAATGTAAGTAATATTTTTTATTGTCAGCACGTGTTTTTTGAAATTAATTTTTGCAGTTCATCGAAAATAAGTGGCAATACAGTCGTTTTTAGTTTTTTACATTGTGAAACCTTGTGATATCAAAAATGAATTCCTAATTTTAAGCTATTAATCGCCAGCCCACCTATGAGATATTTTGTGATTGCTTTTGTATTTTTTTGTACATGGCTTTATTTTGGTATTCGATATTACGAATGTAATGTAAAAAAGCTTTGTGAAGTTTCAGCAATGTCTACAACTGTTGAACCTCCAAAAGTTGTAGAGGAAAAACCCATAGAAAAACCACTTACGTATTTGCCCTTTTTAATTACCAAGAATTCTGAAACTATTAGTCTTATTGATAGTACCTCAGATCCTTTACAACCTTTTTTTGAGTATTTGAACAACAATCAACAGAAAGAGTTCGTTATTACATCCTTTTTTAGTAAGAATGAAAGTGGAACTATTGCAGGTTCTCGAAGTGAATCTTTACAGAAAGTATTGATTGATTATGGAATGAATCCTGATCGTATTGTCATGCAAACCAAGCAAGGAGATTTTAAGTTTTCTGCCAATGACCAATATGAAAAAGGATTTGCCTACGAATATCAAACCATGTCAGACGAACGCATGAATACCATTGATAAAGGAATTGCTTCTAAGATTTTGTATGCAGGTTTTGGTTCAAAAACGTTTCAACCTGATAATACCTTAAATGCTTATGCACTAGAGTTGAAAAATTATTTAGCAAAACATCCTGATAAACAGGTAAAAATTATTGGTCATACTGATAGTAATGGTGAAGCTGAAGCGAATCAATGGTTTGGAAAGGAACGCGCTAAAAGTGTGATGCAATATTTTGTGTTACAAGGTATTGATGCTTCAAAATTGACTATTTCTTCTAAAGGAGAAACTTCTCCTATTGCACCAAATACTACTTTAGAAGGACAACGATTGAATAGACGAATTGAAATTAATATAACTAATTAACTGACTGTATGCTACTTATATTTTTACAAAGCCTTACACCTACTTCTAGTTGGGAATATTTTATAGTATTCTTGATAGGATTTGGTTGTTTTTTGATTGGATGGATTTTTTCCAAACGCAATACAAAACGCAAATATAAAAAGTTATTAGCTGATTGCGAATCTGCTAAAACAGAAGCTATTAATACTTCTTACGAACCCTCTGAAGGTGTACGCGCTGTGAAGACTCGTGAACGCTCAGGAATTGCTGTAGATGCTAACGAAACGACAACAGTTGACCCTGAGAATTCTCCTTTGAATTTTGATAGTTTCGGTTTTGCCAATCCCTCACAGAAAGACGATTTGAAACGTATTAAAGGTGTTGGCCCTTATATTGAAGATAAATTGAATGCTATTGGAATTTACACGTTTGAACAAATCAGTCGATTTTCGTCAGAAGATATAGAAACCGTCACCGAATTGATTGCCTTTTTCCCAGGACGCATTGAACGTGACGATTGGAAAGGTCAGGCTGCTATTTTAAAGAAAGGTGGTCATACGGATTTTAGCAAGCGATTGAGTTAGGCATATTAGATTGTTAGATTACTTACATTGAGCGAATTCGGAATATTAGATTGAAATTATAAAAAAAGGGAAACGAAATCGTTTCCCTTTTATATTTTGAATGCTATTTTATTTTATTTTATTGATTTCCAAGAATGACTGGCAAACCACTATCTCCAGAACCTATAACAATTACTTTGCTATTTGGTGATTCAGATAATTTTAACGTTGCTTCAATTCCTTTGTCTTGTAGAATTTTATCGGTTAGCGATGCGCTCAAAATTTTGTTTGCATCTGCTTTCCCTTGCGCTTCAATGATTACTTTTTCTGCTTCTTTTGCCGCAGTTACTAATCTGAATTCATATTCTAATGATTCTTGCTCTTGTTTTAGTTTACGCTCAATTGCTTCTTTAATTGTCGGAGGTAATGTTACGTCCCTAACTAATACAGAATTTAGTTGAATGTATTGTGGTTCAAGAATTTTTTTGGTTTCTTCAAAAATTTCTGTCTGAATCGCATCACGCTTTGTAGAGTATAATTGTTCAGGCGTATAGCGTCCCACCACACTTCTTGTAGCAGACCTAACTGCTGGCTTGATAACATCATCTTCATAGTTTTCTCCTCTTGTTTGGTGCAATAATGCTACCGTAGCAGTTGTTGCTTGATATAATACTGATGCGTCCAATCTAATTTCTAATCCATTAGAAGACAATACAGCCATTTTTTCTTCAAATAATTCTTGTTGTCTTACATTGTATTTGAATACTTTATTCCAAGGTGCTACAATTTGAAATCCTTCTCCTAAAGGTGGCGCTTCAGTTTCAACTCCTCCAATCCATTTGTACAATACGCCTCTTTCTCCTGAGCCAATAGTAACTGCTGATTTTGCGATTAATATGATTAATCCAATGACTACAATAAGTATTGGTATTCCAATTTTTGGTAATTTATCCATGCTGTTAGTTATTTGTTTTTATTAAATGAGTCCGTAATATTTTCTTAGAAACCACTCTAATGCAAGAGATATTGCTATTAGTGCGAGTAAATATTTCCAATCAATCAAAGATACGACCTTTTCGTTACTTTTCTCAATGGTTTTGAAGCGTTGATCCTTTATTAGTTCAGAAATGATTGCTTGTGAATTGTTATTGATGTGAAATACTTTTCCATTTGATTTTGTAGCAATGGCTTGTAATCGTTTGGTATCAGCGTTTAAGAATTGTTTTTCGATGTCAAATTCTAGGATTTTAAAACTGCCCGATTTGCTACTATTTTTCCCTTCTGCTCGTACTGTAAAACTGTAAGATGCTGGCGGCAAATTGTTTAAGTTAACCGTGTAAAATCCAGCATTTAGTAACATTGGATACGTGGTAATTTCTTCCGTGTCTTTATTTTTGATGATCGCCGTGAGGTTTGCATTCGCGTCAAATTCATACGAAGGATTAAAATATTGCGCTGTGAGTTGAATTTCGCGATTTCCATAATAGAACGATTCGTATCCAACTGTTAAACGTTCGCGTTTTTTATTGGAAGCTAAGTATTGCACCAGTTTTCCTAGAAATGTATCAAATTCAATAAAGTTTTCTTGCGCTAAGAAACTGTGCGCGCGCCATTTCCAGATATTTTCACCTGCTAATAATGCCGCACGTTTGGTATCGTTTGTATAGGTTGCTAGTAATGCGCCATTTGTTGAAACCCCCGAAATGACTTGCGATAGAATGATTTCATACGCCACATTGAATTCTACTTCACCAAAAGCATTTTGTAATGGCGGATAGTCCGAGAAATCAATGTTTTCAATTAAAAAGTTTGTGTAATTGGTGTTTAATAGTCCTTGTACTTCTTCCGTTTCATCCAAATCATCTTTACGGAAATTTGTTTGAATGTCGTTTAAGAAATTCCAATCGGTTTGCGTTCCTGTAATCGTAAGCGTATTTTTTTCTAATTGATTTAGACTTTCGTATATGCTCGTGAATTTTCGCGTAGGTTGATAGATGATAATTAGCTGATAGTCATTTAGTTTACTTGAAGCTTCATTCGGTTTTAAAATGTCTACACTTCGCAATTCATTGCCTTCTAAACTTTTCTTTAGTGCGCCTAAATCGGGATGAATCATGTCTGAAACTAAGGCAATTTTCACTTTTTGATCGATGACTTCTACCGCAAAATACCGTGTGTTGTTTTCTTTATTTTTTTCCGTGTTTAATGGTGTGAGCGTTGCGCGCAATGTTTGAACACCAATTTTTGTAGCTGAGATATTTAGGTTGACTACTTTTGAATTGTCTGTTGCCGAAAATGTCAATTCTTTACTTGCCAAGCGTTTTCCATCAGAAGTTAGGACTAAGTTTGTTTGAACCGTTTCATTTCCAGTATATGTCGCGATGATTTCTACAGGAAATTTATTTTTTAGGTATGCGTATTTATTCGCGTTTAGCTGATCAATTTTAAGATCAATATATGTGGTAGTATCACCTGCAATGATAGGAAATATAGGTTGTTTTATTTTTGAGGAAAGAAATTGGTAATCGTTTCCATAGGTTTGATTTCCATCCGTAATAAGAATCGTTGGCGCAATGACATCTTTGTACAGATTGTTGATGTCTTTTAGTGCTTTGCTAATGTTTGTTTGCTGTCCAGAGAAATTTACAGAATCACTTTCTTTTAGTTCTTTTGAAAATGTGTAGGTATCAATTTCAAATTTATCTTGCAGTTCTTTCGAATTTTTTAAGTCATTTAGGACTGCTACTACTTTTGCATCATAGCCCAATTCGGTAACTGAGGAAGAATTATCAACCGCAATGGTCAGGATGGGTTTTTCGTTGTAATAACTTTTTTGTTTAAATTTTGGATTGATAAGTAAGAGCAATATAGCAAATACACTTAAAAATCTCAAAAACGAAAAAAGCACTAGTTTCTTAGTGCGTTTTTTCGTTTTGTAGTAGTAATGAAATAGGGCAATTGCTGCCGAAATTAGTACTGCTATACTTATGTATACTATCGTTATAGTTTGCAATAGTTTATTTTGTTTTTATAAGTTCAAAAGAGTTTAGGAAACGTTCAATACTTGCGTTTCCGTCGTTTGCCGTTAAGCAAATTACTTGCGTGATAAACATTGAATTATTCACTAGATACGCATTGATGTATATATATCCAGCCTGTATTTCAATTTTGATGCTTCTTCCTGGAAACCCGTTAAATTTTACTTTGTTATCAAACACCAATTTTCCTTGTACATTTGTCACCGCACCATTGACAGCGCCATCTAGTACTGTTGCGTTGTATTCGTCATCCGCATTGGTAAATTGATCTTCTGGATAATCCGATCGAATTACAGAGTAAACTGCATTGTCATCACCAGATTCAGGAGCGTGCATAACCATGTGCATGTCCAATTCGCCAACAGCCGTACTTACTTTTTGTACCGTTCTTTCAGGCTCTTTTGGATAGTATGCTACAAATGCTAAATCTTCCGCTTTATACTTTTCCCAGTTTTGAGCGTTTAACGCTCCAAATGACAGCATAAATACTGCCATTACTAAAAATGCTTTTTTCATACGTTATTATTTAGTTTAAGTCAACATTCCACCGTCAACGTTTAATACTTGTCCTGTAATGTATGCTGACATATCGCTTGCGAGAAATACACATACATTTGCTATATCTTCTGGAGTTCCTCCTCTTTTTAATGGAATGGCTTCTCTCCAACCTTTTACCACATCTTCGGGAAGTTTTCCTGTCATTTCAGTTTCAATAAAACCGGGCGCAATTACGTTACTACGAATGTTTCTCGAACCTAATTCTAACGCAACAGATTTTGAGAATCCAATGATTCCCGCTTTTGAAGCCGCATAGTTGGTTTGACCGGCATTTCCTTTAACACCAACAACAGAACTCATGTTTATGATAGAACCTTTACGCTGCTTTAACATCGTGCGCTGTACTGCTTTTGTCATGTTGAATACAGATTTTAGATTGACTTCAATTACTTTGTCAAAATCTTCTTCTGAAATTCGCATTAAAAGGTTGTCTTTTGTGATTCCTGCGTTATTGATTAATATATCAATTGCCCCAAATTCTTTCATTACTTCTGCCGCTAGGTCTTGTGCCTCTTGATAATTTGCAGCATTGCTTTGGTATCCTTTTGCTTTTACGCCTAATTCGTTTAATTCTTTTTCTAGTTCGTTAGCAGCTTCTACAGATGAACTGTATGTAAATGCTACATTTGCTCCATGTGCTGCAAATACTTGCGCGATTCCTTTTCCTATTCCTCTACTCGCGCCAGTAATGATAGCTGTTTTACCTTCTAGTAATTTCATTCGTGTAATGGTTAATTTAATTCATTCAAATATAGTTAGAATAGTTAGGTTGACAATAAGAAGTTTTACGATTATTTAGAAAAAAACCACTTCTATTTACAATAACTACCTAGTGATAAGTTGATTATAAATGTATCAAAAAAACAAGAGATTTTGTCTAATTTACAAAAATGTATAGAAAAACTGTAACAACACTTTTTTTTATTCGTCCTATAAGGATATCTAACAAAAAACAAAATCATGAAAAAACTACTGCTTTTTTCCTTTATATTGCTTTTTATGGCATGTAAAGAGGAAACCAAAAAAGAGACTGTGCTTACAGAAAAACAACCAGCTCCAAAAATTTCAGTAAAAGATTTCTTTAAAAATTCTGAAAAAAGATCCTTTAGCTTATCTCCAAATGGCGAATACATTGCATATTTGGCACCCTATAAAGATAGAATGAATATTCATGTTCGAAAGTTTGATAGCGACGCTGTAACAAGAGTTACTAGTGTTGAAGATCGTGATCTTTCGGGATATTTTTGGGCAAATGACGATCGTTTAGTTTTTATTAGAGATGAAGGCGGAAATGAAAATTTTCACCTTTTTGCTGTAAATAAAGATGGAACAAACGAAAAAGATTTAACACCTTTTGATGGCGTACGCTCTCAAATTATTGATGCACTTGAAGATAATCAAGATGAACTTATTATTGGTTTGAATAAAAGAATTCCGCAAGTTTTTGATCCATATCGATTGAATATCAATTCTGGAGAACTAACATTATTGTATGAAAACCCAGGGAATATTACAGGTTGGCAGACTGATCACGATGGCAAATTACGCTTAGCGTATGTAACCAATGGTGTGGATAATACTATTATGTACAGAGCTACAGAAGAGGATCCTTTTACCGAAGTTATTACTACCGATTTTAAACAAACCTTAGCGCCACAATTCTTTGATTTTGATAATGGTGATGTAGTCTATGCCGCTTCTAATTTAGGTAGAGATAAAGCCGCTATTGTAAAGTACGATTTAAAAGCAAATAAAGAAATTGAAGAAATCTTTATAGATAGCGAAGTCGATGTGGATGGCATTTCATTTTCTTCAAAAAGAAAAGTACCTACGTTTATTAATTATACACGAGCAAAACTGAATAGAAAGTTTTTAGATACCGAAGCAGCGAATCTTTTTAAGATGTTAGAAGAAAAATTGGGAACAGACAACGAATATTATATTACTTCTAGCAATAAAGAAGAGGATAAGTTTTTAATTTATGCAGGAAATGACAAAACGAGAGGCGCTTATTATTATTATGATCTAAATACAGGCACTCTAAAACATCTTGCCGATTTGAGTCCTTGGATTAATTCTGAGCACATGGCAGATATGAAGCCTATCACCTACACTTCTAGAGATGGCTTAACAATTCATGGATATTTAACATTACCTGTGGGTGTAAAAGCAGAAAAATTACCTGTAGTTGTAAATCCACATGGAGGTCCATGGGCTCGTGATAATTGGGGATTTAACCCAGAAGTACAGTTTTTAGCCAATAGAGGTTATGCCGTTTTACAAATGAATTTTAGAGGTTCTACAGGGTATGGGAAAAAATTCTGGCAAAGCTCCTTTAAAAAATGGGGACAAGAAATGCAAAACGATATTACCGATGGTGTACAATGGTTGATTAAAGAAGGGGTTGCTGATGAAGATCGCATTGCTATTTATGGTGGAAGCTATGGTGGTTATGCAACCTTAGCTGGAATTACGAATACACCTGATTTGTATGCGGCTGCGGTGGATTATGTAGGTGTATCAAATCTGTTTACATTTATGGAAACGATTCCTCCATATTGGGAACCTTATAAGAAAATGTTACATGAAATGGTAGGTGATCCTAGCACAAAAGATAGCATTATGATGAAGGCAAATAGTCCAGTGTTTCACGTAGATAAGATAAAAGCATCATTGTTTGTTGCACAAGGTGCGAATGATCCACGGGTGGTTCAAGCAGAATCTGACCAAATGGTGGAAGCACTCAAAAAGAATGGAGTTACCGTAGAATATATGCTCAAAGAGAATGAAGGTCACGGATTTAGAAATCAAGAGAATCGATTTGATTTTTATAATTCAATGATAGAATTTCTGAATAAAAACATGACTACGAAAGTTAAAGGATAATTTTTAACCTATTTCTAAATAAAAAAAAGCGCTTCGATGGAAGCGCTTTTTTAGTGTTTGATATTTTTTATTGTTTGATTTCTTTTGCTTTTTCGTAATTGAAAAGGTAATCAATGTCCATTTCTTGAATTTTACCAAGTTTTGATAAGGCATCCATGTCTACATCTTTTTTGTTTCCAATCACCATTACGTTGTATTGTTCACCTTTGATATTTTCATCAAAGAACGCTTTTAGGTCAGCCAATGTCATTTTTTCAATGGCTTTGTACATATCTTCTCTGTGATCTTTATCGATTCCAAGTTTTTGAAGTCTTTCGTAGGTCCAGAAAATGCTTGACTTTGTAATACGCTCTGCTGCTAATTTTTTTAAAGTCGCTTCTTTTGCTGCTTCAAATTGCTTTTCAGCTTCTGGCATATCATTCATTAAGTCCATCATTGCGTCAACTGCTTGTGGCATTTTGTTGGCTTGTGTTCCAATGTATGCCATTACATAGTTTGAATCATCTTTATCAGAAGCTTGCGCATAATACGAATATGCTGAGTACGCTAATGATTTAGATTCTCTGATTTCTTGGAATACTATAGAGGATAAACCACTTCCAAAATAAGTGTTGAATACCGTAGAAGCTGCCATGTTTTCTGCTTTGAAAGGACTTCCTTTAGCTAAAAACATCATTTCTGCTTGTACCATATCATAATCAACAAAGAATACATTTCCACCAGTTTCAAGCTCTACATATTGAGTAGCTTCAGGATATTGCTTTAATTCAGTAGCAACTTTGTGATGTTCATTTAGTGCAGCAACTGCAGCATCCACATCTTTTCCGTAATAGAATATACGTTGATCATAGTTCTTGAAATCTTTTACTAAGTCAACCAATTCTTGTGGATTCATTCCTTCTAATTCGCTGTTGCTATATATGTTACGTAAACGAGAGTTTTCGCCATATTGCGCAAAACTCCTTAAACCTCTTTGTAAGATGCTTCCTTTACGTGTTTTATTATCTTGTCGACCTTTGATAATTTGTGCAACATATTTATCATACGCTTCTTGATTTGGAACCGCATTATTCCACAAGTGTGATAATAATTTCAATCCTTGTGGTAAGTTTTCTTTTAAACCATTTAAACCAACATAGGATTTTTCAGCACCAGTACTTACATAATAGCTAATTCCTAATTTGTAGAATTCTTTCTTTAATTCTTCTGGAGAATATTTGTCAGTTCCTAAGTATTCCATCAAACCAACCCCTAAGTCTAGCTTTTTGTCATTGTCACTTCCCATGTCAAAAATGATATTCAAGTCGAATAAGTCATTCTGCTCATTTTCTATGAATGAAACCTTGATTCCATTAGAAAGTTTTGTTTCTTTAATTTCAGATTGGAAATCTACATATTTAGGTGTTAACGGCGAAGCTTCTCTTGCGTTGAATGCTGTGATAAATGCTGAACTTTTATCTCTGTTTAAGTTTACTGGCGTAATGCCTGGATTTTCAACTTTTACAATAGAATCATCATTTCCTTTGCGCTTGTAAGTTACCACATAGTTATCTGTGTAGAATCTGTTCGCGAAAGCTACTAATTCTTCTTTAGATATTTTTTTAAGTTCATCTAAGAATTTCACTTTGTTTACCCAGTCTTCATGGTGAATGAACGCATTTACATACGCATCAGCCAGCGCTGTGCTGTTTTCGTATTGTTGTGTTCTGCTTAGTTTTAAATCGTTGATAACAGCTTCAATCATCCAATCTTCAAATTCTCCTTTTTTAAGTTTTTCAATCTGTTCTAAAAGTAAGTTTTTAACCTCATCTAAGGTTTGTCCAGCTTTTGGCCCACCATATAATCTATGAAAGCCATAATCATTTAAGAATGATGGTGAACATCCTGCATATTGCACTAGTTGCTTTTGATTTAAGTTTAAGTCAATTAAACCCGCATTTCCGTTCGCAAGAATCATATCTGCTAAGGTTACCAGTTTTTCATCTTCTGTATTGACTCCATTGGTACGAAATGCAATAGATACTGATTCTGCCGTAGGTCCAAATACTTCTTTTACAACTGGAGACGTGATTTCTTCTTCTTTTGGTAATGTAGGATGTACTACTTCTTTTTTCTCCATTTTACCAAATGTCTTGTTTACTTTTTGGATCGTTTCCTCAAAATCAAAATCTCCAACTAATACCATTGCCATATTATTTGGCACATAGTATTTATCAAAGTAGTTATGAATGGCAATCATGGAAGGGTTTTTTAAGTGTTCTCCAGTACCAATCGTATTTTGTTGTCCGTAAGGATGATTCGGAAATAAACCATCTAACATTGCTGCATAGCCTTTTCTGCCATCATTATCTTGACTTCTGTTAAATTCTTCAAATACCGCTTCTAATTCTGTATGAAATAAACGCAATACCAATTGACTAAAGCGCTCATTTTCAAGATCTAGCCATTTATCAAATTCGTTCGCAGGAATTTTATTGGTATATACGGTTTGTTCAAACCACGTGTATGCGTTTGTACCAGTTGCTCCTAAGGAACCTACCATTTTATCATATTCGTTGGCAACACTGTAATTGGAAGCTTCTAACGATACTTCGTCAATTTTTTTATAGAGTGCTTTCTTTTTTTCTGGATCTGTCTCTGCTTTGTGTTGTTCGTATAAGTCTGAGATTTGATCTAAGTATCCTTTTTCTTTTTCCCAATCAATGGTACCAATTTCATCCGTTCCTTTAAACACCATGTGTTCTAGGTAGTGTGCTAATCCTGTAGTTTCTTTTGGATCGTAATTAGAACCAGCTCTTACCGCAATATAGGTTTGTATTTTTGGTTCGTCACTGTTTTGGCTTAGATATACTTTTAATCCGTTATCTAGTGTATACAAACGTAATCCTGTTGGGTCATTTGATACGGTTTCGTACGAAAGACCATTTGCATCTTTCTGTTGCGATACTTTTACCTCTTTAGAAGCAGTATCATTTTCTTTTTTACAGCTGAAAATCGCAAGCGCACCAACGAATAATAGCAGTAGTTTGAATCTTTTCATTATATTTTTTGATTAGTTATAGTATGTAAACGCTAAAATTATGATTATTATATGTGTAATTATAATTTTTAACATTTATTTGGTTTATGTACTTACCATATCATGACCACAAATATAAGTTACGTATTGGATATTGAATTCCTAACTTACTGAATTTTGAAGTTTTTTTAGTTAAGATTGACAGCTATTAAAAAAAG
>CAYGPQ010000109.1:0-13487 GCA_964351775.1 uncultured Kordia sp.
CTACTTCATCTACAATTCTTGCTGTTGCGTCTGGTAATGCTAGTTTTTGGATTGCTGTTCCTAAATTTGTTTGCATTTCTTCTGACACAATTAACTCTTTAAAACGGGTTTCAAAGTGTGCGTCCAATTCGTTTTCACGAATCAATATTCCTGCGTTTTTTTCGGTAACTGCCAACGCATTTTTGGTTTGATGATCTTCTGCAACATTTGGCGACGGAATGAAAATGACAGGTTTCCCTACGATACATAATTCCGAAACCGAACTTGCGCCTGCACGTGAGATGATCACATCTGCAGCAGCATACGCTAAGTCCATTTTGTTTACAAATTGATGCACTTGTACATGCGCCAATTCGTTGTATTTTTTATATTCCTCGTAATAAAACTTTCCACATTGCCAAACGAGTTGTACGTTTTGATCTTTGAAGAAATCGAGTTCTTTTTCGATTAACTGATTGATTCTTCTCGCTCCTAAACTTCCCCCAATGATTAGGATGGTTTTTACATCTTCTTGCAATTGAAAGAATGTTGTTGCTTCTGCTCTTTTACTTTTTATTTCTAATAAATCTTGTCGCACAGGATTTCCTGTTTTGATGATTTTCCCTTTCGGGAAGAATCGCTCCATATTGTCATACGCGACACATATTTTTTGAACTTGCTTTCCCAAGAGTTTGTTCGTAATTCCCGCATAGGAATTCTGCTCTTGAATCAACGCAGGCACTTTTCTGCCAGAAGCAATTTTAAGCAAGGGTCCGCTGGCAAATCCACCAGTTCCGATCACCACATCTGGCTTGAACTTTTTGACAATTTTCCGTGATTTCCATAAACTACTGATCAGTTTGAACGGAAACATCATATTTTTTAAACTCAAACTTCGCTGCAATCCTGAAATCCATAAACCTTCTATTTTGTAACCTGCTTGTGGTACTTTTTCCATCTCCATTCGATCTTGTGCGCCTACGAATAGAAACTCCGATTCGGGATAGCGTTTTTTTAATTCGTTCGCAATCGCAATCGCAGGATAAATATGTCCTCCTGTTCCGCCACCGGATAAAATGATTTTGTACGCTTGCTTGTTCAATGTTTAATGTTTAATGAAATTCAGTATTTCTGTTTATACTTATATTACTTTTTGTTGTTTTGTTTGTTGTTTGTTCGTCATGCAAAACTTGATTCAGCATCTCATCTTGATTCTTGACTCTATTTTCTATTTTCTCACATCACAACTGAAAACCGACAACTGAAAACTCACAACGCTTCACTCAGCACCGCCAACGGATTTTCGTCTTTTTCTTCTTGCTCCATGATTTCTTCTCGTTTCGCGCTTACGCTTAATACTATTCCTATGGCTAAACACGTCATCCAAATAGACGTTCCTCCACTACTAATTAATGGTAAGGTTTGCCCTGTAACTGGAAATAATTCAACCGCAACCGCCATGTTTATTAATGCTTGAAATACGATTGGTAATCCAACGCCGATAGCCAGCAATTTACCAAATATCGAATCTGCCTTGTGCGCTACTATGACAATTCTGAATAGTAACAGTAAGTATAAAAACAGCAACGACAATGCGCCGACTAAACCGTATTCTTCTACAATGATTGCATAGATAAAATCCGAAGAACTTTGCGGCAACAGATTTTTCATCACGCTTTTTCCTGCGCCTACGCCTACAATTCCACCACTAGCAATGGCAATTTTAGCGCGTTCTGATTGATAGTTGGCTTCTTTATTACTTTTGTCATCATTCCAATAGTTTGTAACACGGTTTTCCCATGTTTGTATTTTAACTTGAATTGGTCCTGGAATTGCTCTTCCTATAACAATGAATAAAATTAAACCTAACATTCCTGAACCCACAATCATAAGTAAGTATTTCCACGGATAACCTCCCAAGAAACAAATCATCAATACCATAGAAAAGATAATTGCTGTAGTAGAAAAATTCGCAGGTAATATCAACCCAACGACTAAAAATACAGGAACCCATAAGGGTAAAATGGTTTCTTTGAACGTCACTACTTTATCTTTGATTCGCGATAGGTATCGTGCTACATACATCATTAATACCACATTTGCCAACGTGGAGGTTTGGAATCGAATACCCACAAAAGGAATTCGCATCCAACGGCTTGCATTGGCACCACCAATGGTGTTTCCTTGCGCTAAAGTGTATACTAAAAAGAGCAATACAATCGGCAACATAATGAGCGATAAACCTCTGAAATAGTGATACGGCATTTTGTGTACTCCGTAAATAATAGCAAACCCTAGGAACAAGTGCGAAGCATGCCTAATGAGAAATTTCAATGTACTTCCATCTCCGTATAGATACGCTAAGTTGCTACTTGCGCTGTATACAGGTAAAAACGAGAACAGCGCTAGCAAGGCAACTACTGCCCAAAGCGCTCTATCTCCTTTTATATTTTTAAAGATGGTATTCATTGTTTGTTATTTTGTTTACACTGAGCTTGTCGAAGTGTTGTTTAAAAAAAAAAATTGCATTTATAATTTTACATTTAGCATTCATAATTACTTTTTACTATTACAAGTTTCTTACGGCTGCTTTAAACTGTCTTCCTCTGTCTTCATAGTTTTCAAATAGATCAAAACTTGCACATGCTGGCGACAGCAATACGTTTTCTCCTTTTTCTGCAATTTTATGTGCCATTTTTACGGCTTCATCCATCGATGTGGTTTCTACCATTAAATCCGTGACTCTTCCAAAAGATTCAATGATTTTTGAGTTATCAACTCCTAAGCATATGATTGCTTTTACTTTTTCGTGCACTAATGGCAATAGGTCTGAGTAATCATTTCCTTTGTCCACACCTCCAACAATCCAGACGGTTTGTGTTGTCATGCTTTCCAATGCGTAATAGGTTGCATTGATGTTGGTTGCTTTGGAATCATTGATGTATTGTACATTTTGGATTTTTAATACTTTTTCCAAACGATGTTCTACACCTTGAAATCCTGACATACTTTCGCGTATGGTTTGTTTTCGTATGTTTAATAGTTGCGCAACTGCTGATGCAGCCATGGCATTTTTTGTATTGTGTTGTCCTTCTAGTGCTAGCGAATCCGTTGGCATAGTAATTGTCGTATTTTGTATCGTTAGTATTATGTTTTTTTTGTCTATATATGCACCATTTTCAAGTTTCTTTTTTAATGAAAATGGTATTAATTTTGATTGAACTGGATGTTTTTTCAACCAGTTTTCTATGACTTCATCATCTGCATCATAGATGAGATAATCATCTTGTGTTTGATTCATCGCAATTCGAAATTTGGATGCGATATAGTTTCCAAACTTGTAATCATACCGATCTAAATGATCGGGTGTAATGTTGGTAATGATTGCTATATGCGGTTTAAAATCTACGATTCCATCTAATTGAAAACTGCTCAATTCCAACACATACGTGTCATAGTTTTGTTCCGCAACTTGCTTTGCAAAACTATCTCCAATGTTTCCTGCCATTCCCACATTGAGTTCACCTTGTTTTAATACATGATGTGTTAACATAGTGGTGGTGGTTTTCCCATTACTTCCTGTAATTCCCACAATCGTTGCATCCGTATAGTTTGCGGCAAATTCGATTTCAGAAATGACCAAAATTCCTTTTGCAATTAATTGTTTTACCACAGGAACCGTATCTGGAATTCCAGGACTTTTCATCACTACATCCGCATTAAAAATCTTAGCTTCTGTATGTTGTTGTTCTTCCCATTCAATTTCAAACTGATTCAGAACGTTTTTGTACTTCTCTTTGATTGCTCCTTTGTCTGAAACAAATACTTCATAGCCTTTTTGCTTTCCTAAGATTGCCGTTCCGACACCACTTTCTCCGCCTCCTAATATGACTAATCGTTGTTTTTGCACTTTTTTTAGCTTTTAGCTTTTTGCTTCTAGCTTTTTGCTATTGGCTTTTTTATTTACTGCTCGTTGTTCGTTGACTCGTTGATTTGTTTTTTCAACTCATAACTCATAACTTTTTAACTCATAACTGTTCTCTATCTAAGCTTCAACGTTACAATCGTTAGAATTGCTAATAGAATTCCGACAATCCAGAATCGGGTTACGATTTTACTTTCGTGATAGCCTAATTTTTGATAGTGATGATGCAATGGTGACATTAGAAATATTCTTCTTCCTTCTCCAAATTTCTTCCGCGTGTATTTGAAATAACTCACTTGCATAACCACTGACAGGTTCTCCGCTAAGAAAATTCCACAAAGGATTGGAATTAACCATTCTTTACGAATCGCAATCGCAATGACCGCAATGATTCCTCCTATTGTTAAACTTCCCGTATCGCCCATAAATACTTGCGCTGGGTAGGTATTATACCAAAGAAATCCTATTAATGCTCCCACAAAAGCGGCGATGTAAATAGTAATTTCTCCCGCTCTTGGAATGTACATGACATTGAGATATTCCGAGAAAATTAAGTTTCCTGAAATCCACGCAAATATTCCTAAAGTGAGTACTATGATGACCGAAGTTCCTGCGGCGAGTCCGTCAATTCCATCCGTGAGATTTGCTCCGTTTGAAACCGCCGTGATGATGAATATGACAATCGGAATGAAGATTAACCACGCATATTTTGCATAGTCAGGATTCATCCAAGTGATGAGTTTTGCATAATCGATCTCGTTATTTTTTACAAAAGGAATCGTCGTTTTCATAGAGCGTTGTTCTTCTCCAAATTTCTTCGTTGG
Source organism: uncultured Kordia sp. (assembly GCA_964351775.1). GTDB lineage: Bacteria > Bacteroidota > Bacteroidia > Flavobacteriales > Flavobacteriaceae > Kordia. The sequence continues at coordinate 4,729 of CAYGPQ010000109.1, forward strand.
CGCATCATTTCCTATTACGATTTCTTGTTGACTCTGTGGTAATTCTTCTCTGATGGTTACATCTTGATGAAAGAATAAAGTAGCACCTACAATAATTCCTAGTCCAACTTGTCCTAGTACTTTAAATTTTCCTTTGAGCCCATCTTTGTCATTTTTAAATTTTTTGATGTAATCATCAATAAATCCAATAATTCCCATCCAAATGGTGGTGACTAAAAGTAGTATGATGTATATATTTTCGAGTTTTGCAAATAATACTACGGGAACTAAGGTTGCCAAAATGATGATAATTCCACCCATGGTTGGCGTACCTGCTTTTTCTTTTTGTCCATCTAATCCTAAATCGCGAACGGTTTCTCCAATTTGTTTCGTACGCAAATACCTGATGATTCTTTTTCCGTAAATCGTAGAGATCAACAACGAAAGAATTACAGCCATCGCAGCACGAAAACTCAGGTATCCAAATAAGGATGCACCTGGAAACTGATATTGCTTTTCGAGATATTCAAATAAGTAGTATAACATATTTTCTTTTGTTGTTGCGCTCGTTATTCGTTGAGATTATCTAATAGTTCTTTCGCGATTTTGTAATCGTCAAAATCGGTTCGTTTTCCATGTACTTCTTGGTAGGTTTCATGTCCTTTTCCAGCAATGAGAATGATGTCATTTTCAGTTGCCATTTGACACGCCGTTTTTATCGCTTGCTTCCGATCGGTGATCGAAAGTGTTTTTTTATAATTCTGCGGTTCTACACCTTTTTCAATCGCTTTAATAATAGTATCAGGATCTTCACTTCGTGGATTGTCGGATGTAAAGATTGCTTTTGTGCTGAGCGTTGATGCGATGTTTCCCATTTTTGGTCGTTTCGTTACGTCTCTATCGCCGCCACAACCAACCACCGTGATGAGTTGTTCGTTTCCAGTTCGGATACTATTGATTGTTTCCAACACGTTTTTTAAAGCATCGGGCGTATGTGCATAATCAATGATGGTAGTAATTTTATTTTTTGTGATGAAATATTCAAAGCGACCGCTTACACTTTCTAGCTCACTGATTAATCGTAAGATTTCTAATTCTTCCAACCCTAATAATTCTGCCGTAGCGTAAATTGATAATAGATTGTAGGCATTGAAATTTCCGATCAGCTTTGTCCAAACTTCATTATCGTTGATTTTCAATAGTAAACCTCCCAATCTGTTTTCCAAAATTTGCGCACGATAATCAGCATAGGTTTTTAAGGCGTATGTATATTTTTTGGCTTTGGTGTTTTGCAACATGATCAAGCCGTTTTTATCATCCATATTCACCAACGCAAATGCTTCTTTTGGCAATTCATCAAAAAACTGCTTTTTTACATCTCTGTATTCGGCAAACGTATCGTGATAGTCTAAATGATCGTGCGATAAGTTTGTAAATATGCCACCTTGAAACGTGAGTCCTTCAGTTCTTTTTTGATGTATTCCGTGCGACGAAACTTCCATGAAACAATATTCTACACCTTCATGATTCATTTCTTGCAAATACTTATTGATTGTCAATGAATCTGGTGTGGTATGCGTTGCTTTGTATTCGGTATCGTTTACTAAAATTTTTACTGTAGATAATAAACCTACTTTGTAACCCGCTTTTTTAAAGAGTTGATATAATAAGGTCGCAACCGTTGTTTTTCCATTGGTTCCTGTAACTCCAATGAGTTTTAAGTTTTCCGAAGGATTTTCGTAATAGTTAGCTGCCATGATTGCCAACGCGCGGTTTCCATTCGCAACTTGGATATAGGTAATTCCATTGACGATATCTTCGGGAAGTTCTTCACAAATTACTGCAATTGCACCCGATTTTATCGCTGCATTTATATAACTGTGTCCATCAACTTCATAACCTCTAATTGCTACAAACACATCATTTAGTTGCACTTTTCGAGAATCAAAGACCAATTCGCGCACGGAAATTGTCGTATCGCCTGTGACAGCTTCGAGTGGAACTTTGTATAATATGTCTTTTAGTATTTTCACGATAATTCTAGTACAATCTTTTTTTCTGATCCTATTTTTTTTCCAGCTTCTAGCGATTGCTTAGTTACATTTCCGCTTCCGTTGATTTCTACCTGCAATCCTAAATTTTCGAGTAACGGAATGGCGTCCATTGCTGGCATTCCGACTACATCTGGTACAATAGTTTTATATTTTATCGATTTCTCGCGATAGTTCTCATAGTCCGTTGAAACTATTCCCGACACATGATCTATATCATCCACTTGATCGAAAATTGGTGTATCTGTATATATTTTGTGTGCAATTTTTTTAAATACAGGTCCCGAAACATCTGCTCCGTAATAGCCAATTTCTTGTACAGGTTCATGAATGACTACAATGCACGAGTATTTTGGTTTTTCCACAGGAAAGAAACCGGCAAAGCTTGAAATGTATTTTACTTCACTTCGCTTACCGCCATAATTTTTCTGACAGGTTCCTGTTTTTCCTGCCATAGAGAAATCGGGAGAATACAAACTATTTCCTGTTCCGTGTTTTTTCTCCACCACATTTTGCATCATTTTTTTTACTTTCGCTACCGTTTCTTTGGAACATATAGACGGATTGATGACTTCTTTTTCAAATGCTTTTTCACTTGTATACCAGTTTTCACGAACTGCTTTTACAAATCGTGGACGTAGCATTTCTCCATCATTCGCAATTGCGTTGTAAAATGCAAGCGTTTGTAAAGGTGTCAATTCAACTCCATAACCATACGCCATCCATTGCAATGAAATTCCACTCCAGCCTTTGTCTTTTGGATGTGGAACAATAGGTGTTCCTTCTCCTGTAATGGGCAAATCGAGTTTTTTGTTTAAACCCATATTGTAAAGTCTGTTCACAAATTTTTCAGGATTTTTACCGTAGAAATCATTAATAATTTTTACAATTCCGACATTCGAAGAAACTTCAAATGCTTCTGAAACTGAAATTTTTCCGTAACCTCTATTGTTTGAATCTTTTACTGTTTTTCCGTAATAGGTAAGTTTTCCATTCCCTGTATCAACGATATAACTGCTATCAATTACTTTGTCTTCTAACGCGGCCACCACTGACATTAACTTAAAGGTAGAGCCTGGCTCATGTTGTTCGCCAACGGCATAGTTTAAACGTTCGTAATAGTTCCCTGCACTGTTTCTTCCTAAGTTTGAAATGGCTTTAATTTCTCCTGTTGCAACTTCCATGACTACTACACAACCGTGATCTGCTTTGTATTTTTCTAGTTGCTCCAACAACGCATGATGCGCGATATCTTGAATGTTTACGTTGATGGTAGATATAATATCAAAACCATCTTGCGGTTCTAATTCGTTATCACCCGAAACTGGTTTCCACTGTCCTTTGGCAATTTTTTGTTCGAGTCGTCTTCCTTCTTTCCCACGTAAGTATTCGCCAAAAGCGCCTTCCAATCCAACACGTGTATAATATCCTTTTTCATCTTGACGCTCGTATCCAACGGTACGTTCTGCAATACTTCCAATAGGATGTTCCCGTATGGTTTTTACTCTGTCAATAAATCCACCTCGGTTTGTTCCTAATTTGAAAATTGGAAATTGTTTGATTCGAATGTATTCTGAATAGCTAAGTTTGCTTGCAATTCGCAAGTATTGATTTTTATTTTTTCGGGCCGTTTTTAGCATTTTTTCGTAATATCCCGAAGTTTTCCCAAGCATTCCCGCTAGTGAGTCCGACAATGCTTTTACATTTTCATCCGTAAATACATTTGATCTGACCGTTTTTGTATCAAAGTAGATATCATATTTTGGCACTGAAGTCGCTAATAAACTTCCATCATCGGCATATACATTTCCACGACTTGGTGCAATGGTAGCATTTCTAAAGGTTTGCTCCTGCGCCATTGCTTTGTATTTTTCACCTTCAACAAATTGAATGTTTACCAATTGCACGACAACCGCAATCGCGAAGAGAAACATACCTCCTGCGATAAAATATAAACGATTTAATATGTTCTTGTCGGTTACTGGCATTGATACTTATTGTTGTGATTTTACTCTTATTTTTTTTGGCGGATTTCCCGAAGGTTTTAAACCTCTTTCAGCTACTTTTTCAGTGATGTACGATTCTAGTTTTAGTTGTTGCAATGTGGTTCGCGCATCTACAAATTCACTTTTTAGCTCTTTTACTTCATCATTGAGTTTTGCTATTTTGTGAACTTTTTCGTCTGCCCAATGTGAACTTGCAATCATAATCAACGCTAGAAACGAAGCAAATACAATGAAACGCCAGTTTTTGATAGCGTCATCTTTGATAAGGAACTTCCCTTTTAGTATGTCATATATATTTTGCTTCATCGTTACAAACGTTCTGCTATTCTTAGTTTTGCGCTACGCGCTCTGTTATTTATTTTTATTTCTTGGTTAGATGGAATTATTAATCCGCCTACTTTTTTAAATGGCACTTCTACTCTGCCGTAGAAATCTTTTTCTGGTTCTCCTTCAAATAATCCGTTTCGAATGAATCGTTTTACCAATCGATCTTCTAAAGAATGGTAACTAATCAAACTGATTCTTCCGCCTGTATCTAATAATTCGGTTGTTTCTAATAGAAATTCTTTTAAGACTTCAATTTCTTGATTGACTTCTATTCGAATTGCTTGATAGATTTGTGCCAATATTTTATGTTCTCTATGATTTGGCAAAAAGCGTTTTAACGCCTCATGCAGCTCTTCCGTTGTTTTGATCGGTTGTACTTCCCGCACTTCTACAATACGAGCAGCAATGGCTTTTGCATTTCGCACTTCCCCGTATAACGACAGTACTGATTGTAATTCTTTTTCTGAATACTCATTAACAACGTTATACGCTGAAACAGTTCCTTCTTGATCCATTCGCATATCCAAATCAGCTTCAAACCGTAACGAAAAACCGCGTTCTGCAACGTCAAATTGATGTGACGAAACGCCAAAATCTCCTAAGATTCCGTCTACTTTTTTGATTCCATAAAAACGCAAGAACTTCTTTATATGTCTGAAATTTTGACCTATCAACTTAAATCGTGGATCGTCAATTGCATTTTTCAACGCGTCTTGATCTTGATCGAAGGCAAATAGTTTTCCGTTTTCGCCTAAGCGACTTAATATTTCTTTTGAATGTCCGCCACCGCCAAAAGTCACATCTACATACACTCCATCTTCTTTGATGTTGAGTCCGTCAACCGTTTCTTTGAGCAATACTGGATTATGATATTCCATCTGCATCGTCATTTCCCATTACTTTTTCAGCTAAATCGCCAATATCTATCGTAGCATCGTCCGTGGCTTTTTCATAATTTTCTTTATCCCAAATTTCAACGACATTGATTGCTGACGACAACACTATTTCTTTTTTGATTCCTGCAAAAACCACTAAGTCTTTCGGAATCAATAATCTTCCTGCCGAATCAATTTCTACCATACGAACGCCTTTGTTAAATCTTCGAATGAATTCAACTTTTTCTCTATTAAAACGGCTAAGTTTGTTTAATTTTTGCATGACCAAATTCCATTCACTCATCGGATGCAACTCTAAACACGCACCAAATAATCCTTGTTTTATGACAAAACCTTCTTGCAAAATCGGAGACAACTGCTTTTTTAAATCAGCAGGAACAAGCATTCGCCCTTTCGCGTCAACTTTGCATTCGTATGTTCCAATTAAACTTATCACGTGAGAATATGGTTTACCTATATTAAGATTCAAATATATTGAAAATTTTACCACATTTTACCACTTTCTACCACTTTGTTGATAAGTTTTTCATTTTTCGACCTTAAAAACTGTTAAATATGCTGAAAAACAGAAGTTTGATATGCTATACTTTGAACTCAGAATGACGCTTTTTTTGCTATATTTTTGGTGTGTTTTGCAAATTTTTGAGACATTTAAAAAAAAGCATTTTAATAATTTCGAAATGCCTATATTTGTCTCTTGTAAAAAAACCAATAGCCATTAATGAAAGAAAGCTTTAAAAAGGAAGGTAAATTCAATTATCTCGAATTGGGAGAAGGAACACCTATCGTTATACTGCATGGCTTAATGGGCGGTTTGAGTAATTTTGAAGCCGTTTGTGAAAATTTTTCAACGAAAGGATACAAAGTTTTAATCCCGGAGTTGCCTATTTACACAATGCCACTTCTAAAGACAAACGTGAAGAATTTTGCGAAGTATGTAAGAGATTTTATTTTGCATAAGAAACTTGATAAAGTTATTTTATTAGGAAATTCTTTAGGCGGACATATTGGACTGTTACACACCAAGTTATACCCTGAATTAGTCAAAGGCTTAGTGATTACTGGAAGTTCTGGATTGTATGAAAATGCGATGGGCGCAGGCTATCCAAAACGTGGTGATTACGAGTTTATTAAGAAAAAAAGTGAAGATGTTTTTTACGATCCAGCAATTGCTACTAAGGAAATTGTTGACGAGGTTTTTGCCACTGTAAATGATCGTAGTAGGTTGATAAAAACATTGGCAATTGCCAAAAGTGCCATTCGCCATAATATGGGTAAAGATTTACCTAAAATGAACATTCCCGTAGGAATTATTTGGGGAAAGAATGACACCGTAACACCACCAAATGTTGCAGAAGAGTTTCATGATTTATTACCCGATTCAGACTTATACTGGATTGATAAGTGTGGACATGCACCAATGATGGAACATCCCGAAGAATTCAATGATCATTTGCAAGATTGGTTGACAAAACGTAATTTTTAAGCTACAATTTAGTATGAAGATAAAATCCGCCGAATTCGTCATGAGTAATTCGGATGTTTCGAAATGTCCGAAAAATCCAATTCCAGAATATGCTTTTATTGGTCGTTCCAATGTTGGGAAATCTTCATTGATCAATATGCTGACTCAACGTAAAAGTTTGGCGAAAATATCGGGAAGACCCGGAAAAACACAGTTAATTAATCATTTTAAGATTAATGATGAATGGTTTTTGGTCGATTTACCTGGATATGGATATGCAAAAGTTTCTAAGAGTTCCAAGCGTGTTTTTCAAAAATTTATCACCGAATATTTTAGCAAACGCCCGCAATTGGTGTGTGGTTTTGTGTTGGTTGATATTCGACACGAACCTCAAAAAATAGATTTGGAATTTATGCAATGGCTTGGCGAAAACATGATTCCTTTTTGCATTATTTTCACAAAAGCGGACAAATTGCGTCCTTCACAAGTTGAAAAACATGTGAGCGCATATCGTGATAAATTACTGGAAGATGTTTGGGAAGAAATGCCACAACATTTTATTACTTCTTCTTCTAAAACCATCGGTCGCGAGGAAGTATTAGAGTATATTCATCAGATTAATAACGGTTTTAAAACTTCTTAGTTTTAGATTCTAGCAACTGAATCAATTCCTTTGTATTTTCGAGTTGTTCTATTTCATGTTTCGAAATCCATACTGTCAATTTTTGATTTTCTTCCAAAAAAATTACAGGATATATTGTATCCGTAATTGTGTAATTTTTCTCAAATTCGTCGCTGTGTAAAAATGCTAACGGAAGCGAAAAATCTTTTCTAAATTGCTTCCATTGTTCATTTTCTGAAAAGGTGTCGTGCGTGATGGCGCACAATTTACATGAATAGGTTTTGGGACTGATGAGTTTATGAGCAACATCGAGCAAGCCGTTTATTTTTCCTGATTTTGCGTTGTAGATGAAGATTATTTTTTTCATTATTTTCTGCTTTAAAAGTATTTCTCGATACAAATTTGTTGCACAAATTCACTCGAAATGACGCTGTCAGTTCTATTTTTATTCTGAACTATCTTGTATCGTATGTCTATGATCTATTTTCTAAAATCTCAATACACACTTCTCATAACTCAATACTACTAAAAGTCGTAATTTTCTATGTTTCCTTTTAAACAATCATAGATTTTCATACTTTTAGTTGAACAAAATTCAAAACCATGCAAGCGACAACTGTTGATGAAGTGATTTCTTTTTTAGATGGAATTATTGAAGAAAACAAACAAATTCCAAGTACACTGGGCTATTTCGCTGCGTTGTATCAAAAAGTAACTTGCAAAGTAAAAGAAGGTATTGAACAGCATTTTTTTGATGATAATCCGCGAATGGAACGTTTGGACGTGATTTTCGCCAATAGATATCTTCAAGCATATACAGATTTTAAAAATGGCGCTACACTTAGCAAATCGTGGGTAGCGGCGTTTGACGAAGCGGATAATTATTGGTTTATTGTATTGCAACATTTATTGCTAGGCATGAATGCGCATATCAATTTGGATTTGGGAATTGCAGCTGCCGAAGTGATGAAAGGTGAAAATATTAAAGATTTGAAAGATGATTTTGATAAGATTAATGTGATTTTGGGCGAATTGGTGCATGATGTAGAAAATGAATTGTCCATGATTTGGACAACACTTGCAAAAATTATCAAGGTCACAGAGAAGTTTGATACGATTTTAATCGATTTTAGCATGAAACTTGCCAGAGATGGCGCCTGGAAATACGCCACGTTGTTAGCGACTTCACCTGAAACTTCTTGGACACAATTAATTACAGAAAGAGATGAAAAAGTGACTAAAAAGGCACGAATTGTCATCAATCCTGGGTTTTTTATTAAGATTCTATTGAAAATTATTCGCCTTGAAGAACGCGGTTCTATTAAAAGAAAAATTGAGATTTTAGAAAAAGACTAACTTTCGACTTCGCTATTAGATTAGTATTCTTAAATTTAAAGGAAGTTTAATTTATTA
>CAYGPQ010000110.1:0-13330 GCA_964351775.1 uncultured Kordia sp.
GAAAAGATAAAATTCACTAATTTTAACTCATGGAACACTACCGAAAGTTAGAACGTATGTATTTGGCGGCAAATATGAATACGCAACTCTATGAAACGACGGAAATACGCATTGATGATGAAGTTGCTGAAATAAAGTTGACCATTGATGCTAAGTATTTTCATGCGCTTGGCGCGATTCATGGTTCGGTATATTTCAAACTCTTGGATGATGCGGCTTTTTTTGCCGTAAGTTCTAATGTAAAAGATGCATTTGTCTTAACAACATCCTATAACATCAACATTACACGACCTGTAAGCAAAGGCGTGATTACCGCAACTGGAAAACTAAAATTTAAGTCGCGAAATTTATTTGTTGCTGAAAGTAGTTTGGTCGATGAAAAAGGCAGAGAAATTGCCTTTGGAACTGGAAATTTTGCCAAGAGTAGCATTCCATTAACAGAAGAGATTGGATATCAATAAAAATCGCCAATACGTATAAAATATTGACGATTTTAAGAACGGTTATTATTAACCAAGTGTTTTTGTAATTGTTAACACACATTTTTGGTTTGCGGTAAAAGTTTGGCCTTCTTTTGGATTTGAAACCCATCTTCCACCTTCTTGTGTTTGTGCACCAACACCAACTTCTTTAAAGTTTCCTATTTCCATTGAAGCATTTCCTTTTGGATCTATCCATTGAGTTGAAAAAGGAATTGCTGCATCGTCTTTTTTGAAAACTGAAAATAATACTCGTGCATCTGAATTGTTGTGAACGCTAATACTTGCCATGTTGTTTAATTATTAAAATAGATCGTTACTCTGTTGTAGGCTTTTCACGTTTCGCCTTTTGTTGATACAAAGATGCACTGAGTAAACTGCTTTTAGAGAGAAACTTATACAAGCGGTAATTTCTGTATTATGAGTGGTGTATAATAAATTACAAAGCGTTTTTTCTATACTTAAATACCCAAACAACATCTTTTTTAATTAAATTGTAATGCTAATTTTACTTAAAAACACATGAACGAGAATTGTCAGAAAAACGAATATGTATGCTATAAATATGAAGTGGAAAATAATTCATCTTTCATACTTAAAGACATCGGCATACGACCTCAAAACCCATTGGTTGAATTTTATAAAAGTGAAAAGGAGAATTACTATTTTATTAGAATTGTTGCAATTATTCCTTCCGAAATAAAAGAAATTTCCGTTATTCCACCACAGGACAGAGAAAAAGTTAAAACCCATTTAAATGAAATTCACGCAAGAACAATTACTATAAAATGGGGAGAAAATATTCCGCCTAATGCATCAACACCATTTAACTTATGGTCAATTGATTTTCAATATAGCATTCTCAATGAAGATATTGGCAATGATAAAGCGATACATGTCAATTATGAATATGGTGACGAAAACGGAAATGGCGATATAGGCACAAAATTATCTCGTGGAACTGTTACAACATCAGGAACACCACCAGCTTCAAACCCATAAATACCACAATGAAAAAGCACATTAGAAATTCTTATCTCTGTTGTTTTATTCTTTTTCTTGTAAGTTTTGCTACAGCGCAAGAAAAAGAATACACAACCAGTTTTAAAAACGAAATTCTAGAAACGTGTGTAACATGCAGTAAAAATGAAGCGAATTTTAACAAAGCTTCTAAAAATGATTTTCATCAATCACACTATTTATTTTTTAACCATAAAATAGATTCTTCATACATCTACGTTTCTCAATTACTATCAAGAAACCGTATCGATGATCCTAAAAAGCTGTATATACTTTACACCATTAAAAGTCGAATTTTATGGAAAAAGAAACTGTTAGATGACGCGCTACAAAGCACACAAAAAGCCATAGAAATAGGAAATACATTTCAAAGTATTTCTTTGAGGAATCAATATGCATTCCTCGGAATGATTTACAAAGAAAAAAGAGCGTTTGTAAAGGCAAAAGAAGTGTTGGAAACTTGGAAGTCTTCTTATGTAGAAAACGAACTAAGCAATAGAATTAATCTGCACAATCTTGGTTTATGCTATTTACACATAGAACAATATGACAAAGCGCAAGAAAATTTATTGCATAGTTATCGTTTAAACCAACAATATAATGATACACTTGGCTTGGCACGTTCGAGTTTAGATATTGCTAATTTATATTATCAACAATACAAAGATGACTTGGCAATTCCGTTTTTTGAAAAAGGATTGGTGTACGCAAAACGCGCTAATGATCTAAAAGTATTGCAAAACGCATTGTTGAATCTTGCGGTGGTTGAAGAAAACCGAAAAGACTTTTCCAAGGCATTAAACTATCGCAAAGAGTATGAAAAAATTAAAGACAGTATTTGGAATAGAGATCAAATTTGGGAAACCGCACAAAACGACAAAAAGATTGCACAAACCCTTAACGAAGAAAAATTAAAAGCAGAACAACAGGAAAAATTCTTCTTCATTGTCATTGCGTTTTTAGCCATCGCTTTACTTTTAGTTGTAAGCCATTTTTACATTCAAATGCGCAAACAGAATAAAGTCATCAAAGAATTAAATACGAGCAAAAACAAACTATTTTCTATTCTAACACATGATCTTAAAACGCCGATTCATACACTAAAAACAAAGCTTTACAACATATTACATCAAACCGAAAAAAGCACAATACCTAAAAACCAATATACTTCAATTTCAGAAGGTTATGACTTGGTAAAAAGTACCGCTTTATTGATTGATAATACATTACATTGGACGTTGCAAAGTCAAAACAAACTATTATTTCATCAAAACAAATTACACCTACTTTCTATTACAGATCAAGTAATTTACGATTATGCGCCAGTAATAAAGGAGAACATTTTGACAATTACACAAGAAATTGACGAGACAATTTTCGTCTATGCGGATGCAAACTCACTAAAAATTGTATTGCGAAATGTATTAGATAATGCAATCAAATTTTCATCCGCGGGCAAAACCATCAACATCAAAGCAACAATAAACAAAGGCTTGTGTACCTTGCAAATTATAGACAACGGAATTGGCTTTGATACAAGTCTTTTCACACAAAAAAAAGGTATTTCTACACCAGATCGTAAAGGAAATACAAGTACAGGTTTAGGCTTGCAACTCAGTCATGAACTCATAGAAAAGAATGGTGGAAACTTTGCTATTTCGAGCCGTAAAAATGAAGGAACAATTGTTGCCATACAACTACCAATAAACGCCACAACAAATGTCAAATAAACTAAAAGTACTCCTGTTTGAAGATCGTAAAGAAGACACGTTACGGCTCCAAGAAACGCTTTTAGCACAACAAATGGAAGTTGTGGGCGTTGCTTCAAATATTGACGAAGGTTTGGAACTTGTAAACACAATAGATTTTGACATTGCGTTACTCGATATTTTCATCAACGGAAAACCAGAAGGAATTGAATTGGCAAATGAAATTGGAACAGAGAAACCTTTCATATTCATCACCAGTTCCATAGAAGCGTCCATTTTTGAAAAAGCAAAAAATACCAATCCACAAAATTATCTTATCAAGCCATTCAATCCGTTAGAACTATCATTTGCCATTGAGTTGGCAATCGAAAAAGCGGTTGCAAAAGAAGGTGCTTTTTCGCAGAAAATCCCTATTTGTCACAACGATTCTATACTCATCAAAAAGAACAAAGCCTTTATAAAAATTAAACTCAAAAACATCTATTCTATTTCTGTAGAAGGACAATATTGTAACGTAAATACTGACGAAGATATTTTTTTATTACATATTTCACTCACCCAATTAATCAAAGAATTTCCAGAAGCACAATTTATCAGAGTCAACAGAAATTTGATGGTTAACACAGAAAAAATCAAAATTGTATATCCTGATGATAATTTAATTATTTTAACTAATAACGAAAAAGTATCACTAAGTAGAAGATATAAAGTCGCTTTTTTTAAAAACTATCGTATTTTTAAATAATTTTGAAGAATACAAGATTCATCTTGATAAAAAAATTAAACTAATGTTAGAAAGTTTACTAGAAGCCTTACGGTTTTCTCCCAATAATATTCCGCTTAAATTTCAAATTGCCAAATTATACATGCAACAAGGAAGTTTTGCAGAAGCGGAACAGCATTTCATTCAAATTATTGATTTAGATGAAAATCACCTAGAAGCAAAATACGAATTGGCGAGTTGTTTTCATAAACAACAAAAAATGACCGCAGCCGAAGTGTTGTTGGAAGAACTTATAAAGGTAAGTGCAAACCCAAAATATTTAGAATTGTTGTGTTACTGTCAAATCAATCAAGAAAATTACAGCGATGCGCAAGAAACGTATAAAGAACTCCTAAATCTTGATCCTTCTTATGAAAATGAAGATTTTGACAATGTATTAAAAGTAACTACCACGCGCGAACCCGATTTTATAGATGAAGATGGTTTGTCGTTCCTCAAAAAACCAAGTACCAATTTTGCGAGTATTGGCGGCATGGAAAACATCAAAAAGGAAATTGATCTGAAAATTATCAAACCTTTACAACATCAAGATTTGTACAAAGCCTACGGTAAAAAAATTGGCGGCGGCATTTTGTTATACGGTCCACCAGGATGTGGGAAAACGCATATTGCTCGTGCAACTGCGGGCGAAATCAACGCAAATTTTATCAGTATTGGTATCAATGATATTTTGGACATGTGGATTGGAAATTCAGAAAAAAACCTACATGAAATCTTTGAAGTTGCACGCGCTAATACTCCGTGTGTCATTTTTATTGATGAAATTGATGCGCTTGGCGCGAATCGGAACGATGTGAATAAAACTTCTGGCAGAAGTGTCATCAATCAGTTTTTAGCCGAACTCGACGGAATTGACGCAGATAACGACGGAATTTTAGTATTAGGTGCTACCAATGCTCCTTGGCATTTAGATCCAGCATTTCGCCGTCCAGGACGTTTTGATCGTATTATATTTGTATCGCCACCAGATGTGGAAGCCAAAGCGGAAATTTTTAACATTCATCTTCAAGAAAAGCCAACAGAAACCATTGATTATATGGCGTTGGCAAAAGCGGCAAAAGAATTTTCGGGCGCAGACATTCAAGCGGCGATTGATGTTGCTATTGAAGAAAAACTAGAAGCTTCTTTCAAAGATGGCATTCCAAAACCATTGAGCACAAAAGACATTCTTAAAGCCATTAAAAAAGTAAAGCCAAGCACAAAAGAATGGTTTGTATCTTCCAAAAACTATGCGTTGTATGCAAATGATAGCGGATTGTACGATGATATTTTAGCGTATTTAAAAATCAAAAAATGATCGAGTCAAAAAATCATCTTAGAGGTGTACAGCTGTTTGAATTAGGACGTTTTCAAGAAGCCATTCCGTTGCTTCAACAAGCCATTACGGAAAGTGTGTATAACTATGCGAGTAAGTATTATTTGGCACTTTGTTATTTTAATGTGGATGCCTATGACAACGCTTCAAAGATTATTGACGAATTATTGCACGATACGCCAAATGAAGGAAATTTATTTTTTCTGAAAGCGCAAATTGCATCGCGTTTGGATAAAATTCCGTTGGCATTAGATTTGGTGAATCAAAGTATTGCACTCGATCCGTATCAAGCAGATTATTTTGGATTTAAAGGTGCCTTATTGATGGACAGCAAAAAGTTTGAACCCGCGTTAGAATTTGTCAATGAAGGTTTAAAACTCGATCCAAAAAACGCCGCTTGCCTAAATATTCGTGCACGTTTATTAACCAAACTGAACCGAAAAGAAGAAGCCGAAGAAACGGTGGAACATATTTTATACGATAACGCAGAAGACGATTATGCACACGCCAATGTCGGTTGGGTTGCTTTAGAAAGTGGCAATACACAAAAGGCATTGCATCATTTTAGACAAGCATTACAGATAAATCCAAACATGCAATATGCGCGTGAAGGTATGTCAACGGCTTTAAAATCGAAGAATTTATTATACAAATGGTATTTAAAATATGCCTTTTGGATGAGCAATCAATCATCTCGAAATCAGTGGGTTTTTATTATTGGATTATATGTTGTATATCGTATTGGCATTAGTGTTTTACAGGCGTACGATTTAACATTTTTGATGATTCCATTGGTGATTGTCTATTTATTATTTGTCCTTGGCGGTTGGATTATGGAACCTTTATCCAATACCATTTTACTAGCGGATTCGTATGGGAAATATTTATTGAAAGACACCGAAAAGCACAGTGGCTATGCTTTTGGCGGATTAACGGTAGCGGGATTATTAGCCGTTGGCGCGTATTTTGTACTTGGAAATCCATTGTTTATGCTATGGGGATTCACGTTTTTCTGTGCGTTGTTACCATTGCCCGGATCGTTTTTAAAAGAAAAGAAAAATGCACGAATGATTGGACTTTTCTACGGAATCGCCATGATTTGTGTGGGGCTTTTGGGCGTTTTCTTTACCAACGACATCATGCTCAATGGCGGAATTGTGTTAGGAATGATGGTGGTGTATACGTGGGCTTCTAATTTTATTTCTTGAGGAATATATTTCTTTTATATTCCTCCATTTTGAGTTTCCGCATACTTCAATTTTCCGTTTTTAAATTCAAAAAATACAATTGTCCAATCACTCAATATTAAACTCAAATTATTTTTGCTCTTTAATTCAGCAAAATAAGGCGTTAGGGTAACTTGAAATCGTTCATCTTTCAATGTATAATTTAGTATCTTTGCGCGAGTTACTTTTTTAAAGAAAAAATATGTTCCCACTTCGAAGAAATAGACGTTTACGTACCAATGCTGCCATTCGTGGTTTGGTAAGAGAAAATATTATTACTGCCAACGATTTTTTAGTACCACTTTTTGTGGTGGAAGGCAAAGGAGTGAAGGAAGAAATTCCGTCCATGCCCAATTATTACAGACATAGTTTGGATACCTTGGTGACGGAAGTAAAATTGCTTTGGAGTTTAGGATTAAAATCTGTTTTACTCTTTGTAAAAGTACCCGATCCTTTAAAAGATAATAAAGGAACAGAAGCCTTAAATCCAGATGGTTTGATGCAGCGCGCTATTAAAACCGTTAAAGATACCTGTCCGCACATGTTAGTCATGACGGACGTTGCACTCGATCCTTTTTCTTCATACGGGCATGACGGAATTGTGGAAGATGGAATTATTGTGAATGACGATACCGTAGAAGTATTGGCTGAAATGAGCGTTTCGCACGCCGAAGCTGGAGCCGATTTTGTAGCGCCAAGCGATATGATGGACGGACGCATTGTAAGCATCCGAGAAGCCTTGGAAGATGAAGGTTTTGTCGATGTTGGGATTATGAGTTACAGCGCCAAATATGCGTCTGCTTTTTACGGACCATTTAGAGATGCATTAGATTCTGCACCTGGATTTGGCGATAAAAAAACCTATCAAATGGATTTTGCAAACCGACATGAAGCGCTGCGTGAAACCGAAATGGATATTGATGAAGGCGCAGATATTGTCATGGTAAAACCCGGAATGGCGTATTTAGATATTGTTCGGGAAGTCAAAAATGAATTTGATGTGCCTGTTGCCGTGTATCAAGTAAGTGGTGAATATGCCATGATTAAAGCTGCGGCTGAAAAAGGTTGGCTCAACCATGATGAAGTGATGATGGAATCCATGATGGCATTCAAAAGAGCTGGCGCAGATATCATTGCGAGTTATTTTGCCAAAGATGTTGTAAAATTATTATCTTAATTATATAAAAATTGCTTTTCCATAATTTTAATTGAATTCTTCATGAAAAAACACATACTTCTTATTGTTATACTCACAAGTGCATTCGCGAAAGCACAAGACACACCAATTTCCGCTTTTTTAGAGAAATGGGAAAATTCTAAAATTTATTTGTTAGAAATGGCAGCAGCTATGCCCGAAGATAAGTACGATTATAAACCTACTGAGCGTCAAAAAACATTCCGAGATCAATTGCTCCATATTAAAAGTAATATGGATTGGTTGAGCGGTCGGTATTTTGAAAAAGATGAAACAAAAGAACGTAAGGAGGAAACATATACTACAAAAGCTGAAGTGATGAAAGCTATTACAGAAGCTTTTGATCATACGGCAAAGATCATCAAAACGGCTACTCCTGAAGAATTGAAAGATATGGTTCCGTTTTTTGCAGGTCAAAAAACAAAACTACAAATCTTAAATTTATTGCAAGATCATGTCACACATCACAGAGGGCAACTCATTGTATATTTAAACCTCAACGATATAAAACCGCCAAAATATCGTGGTTGGTAGTTGAAATTCAATCGCTCTAATATCCTTAACTTTACCGATTCAACTCGTATATCTTACTATTGATCAAAATATTATCTAAATTCGCTATACACAATTTTTAAAAAGCCATGACACTATTACTACTTTACGGAGTCGTTTCCATTTTCTTTTCATTTTTATGTTCTATTCTAGAAGCTGTTTTACTGAGCGTTACACCAACGTTTGTAAACATCCAGAAAAGAGATGGGAAACCATATGCTACTGCTTTGAAAGCATTGAAACAAGATGTAGATAAGCCGTTAATTGCAATTCTTACCTTAAACACAATTGCGCATACAGTTGGTGCCATTTTAGTAGGTGCAGAAGCAAAAAAACTGTTTAATGACGAAGGTTACGGTGTATTTATTGTATCTGTACTCATGACCATATTAATTTTAGTAGCTTCTGAAATTATTCCAAAAACAATTGGTGCTAAGTATTGGAAACAACTGGCGAGTTTTACCACCAAAACACTTGGAATTATGGTAACGATTTTAAAATACACAGGAATTTTGTGGGTGTTACAATTATTCACAAAAATCATTGGAAGTAAAGGTCACGGCGAAAGTATTTTAAGTCGGGAAGATTTTAGTGCCATGACGGAAATTGCAACTGACAAAGGTGTTTTTCAAGAGTCTGAAAGTAAAGTGATTCGTAATTTATTAGGCTTTAAAGAAATTTTGGTAAAAGATATTATGACGCCACGATCGGTCTTAAAGATTGATGCTGGTACTAAAACGATTCAACAATTTTTTGATGAAAATACAGATTTGAAATTTTCTCGAATTCCCATTCATGGTGAAAAAGAAGATGATATTTCGGGCTATGTTTTAAAAGATAAAGTCATGGAAGCCATTATTCATGGAAGAGGCAAAGAACCTTTGGAATCTATTAAAAGAGAATTACTGGTAACCGAGCGAAATCTACCAATTCCAGAATTGTTTGAAAAGCTCATTGAGCAACGTGAACATATTGCATTGGTGGTAGATGAATACGGTTCGGTAAGTGGTTTGGTGAGTCAGGAAGATGTTATTGAAACCTTGCTTGGTTTAGAAATTATGGATGAAAGTGACAACGTTGCCGACTTACAACAATTGGCACGTAAAAGCTGGGAAAATAGAGCCAAAAAATTAGGCTTGATTGAAAAAAATAACCCAGAAGAATAGTTTCTTCTGGGTATATTTATCGCTGATACATGTACCAACTACTAACAACTTTCTTAATGCTGATTTATACCATAAACTGAGATTAGTAAACAGGAGTAAATAAGTAAGTTTACAGTGATATTTCGGGCGCGACAAATCTATAAAAAAAATGTAGTTCAGCCGTCTTTTAATGCTTTTAATCGACGAGATGTAGCTTTTAGTTCGATGAATACACATATAGCACATATAAAAACACCCTTAGGGATTGCTAAAGTAGTTTCTGACGATGATGGGATTCTTGAAATTTCTGTTTTAGATGATACTCCTACAATTTCTGATGCTGAAAAAATACCCGCCATACTCCAACAATGCATCACGCAACTTCAGGAATATTTTGAAGGAACACGCACCGATTTTCAGTTACAACTCGCGCCAAAAGGAACTCCTTTTCAACAAAAAGTATGGAAAGCCTTAAACGAAATTCCTTTTGGAAAAACCTGTTCTTATTTAGAACTTTCCAAACGTTTAGGCGATGTAAAAGCCATTCGTGCGGTGGCTTCTGCAAATGGCAAAAATCCGTTGTGGATTGTCACACCATGTCACCGCGTTATTGGAAGCGATGGTTCGTTAACGGGTTATGCTGGCGGATTGTGGCGTAAAAAATGGTTGCTAGAACACGAAAGTCCCGCCAAACAACAATCGTTATTTTAGTGAAACTCAATTTTGTAAGCCCTATATATTAAAAACCGCACTTGCTATTTTGATTTTCATTAGGAAAGGAGTAGTTTAGACTTCCCCGTATATACAATTAAAACCAACATTATGAAAAAAATTTTAGTCCTACTATTCCTATCATTTGTATTTCATAGCTGTATGTCTATAGCTTGGATTGGATATGATAAACCGAATGAGAGTGACTATGAATCCATAGCACATGTTCCCGTTAAAATAGGAATGCAAAACCTAGAAGATGAAAAGCAAAGACAGGCTATTAAAGAAGCAACTAAAGAAGTCTTTTTAATATTCAAAAGCAATGAATTTAGAAAAGCAGTTGAATCACAAGAATGGCTCATCAGTTGTAAAATAGAAAATGGAAAAAAAGATATTTTAGACGGAAAAAGTGTCTTCCATATTTTAAATAATGGGTATGTGAATTTTTCTATTCATCCCAGAAAACCTTGGAGTGCAATCGCGCAAGCTCAAAAATCTGAAACTGACCATACTAAAAATAGAGTTGCCATTAAACCAAAGAGAATTAATACCTGGTTTTTAGACAATATAGAAACAAAATCTGAATTAATAAACACCATCGCGCACGAAATCACACATACGGTATCTTTCAAGTTTTTAGATGAAGGACACGGAACTGATGATTGTCCAGATGCAAAACTTATCAGTTATGGAATAGGGAATTTAGTCGCAAAGATGTGGAGAGAAAAACAACTATGAAAACCATATAAAAAACGCCTATGGGAACTTGGGGAACAGGAATTTCTTCAAATGATGTTTACGAAGATATCAACTACGAATTCTTTGAATTATACAATCAAGGAATGAAAGTCCCTATGATTACAGAAAAGTTAATCAAAGAAAATAGGGAACTAATTGATTCTCACGAAGACCAAAATAATTTTTGGATTACTATAGCCAAATCTCAATGGGAATGTACTGCGCTTGACCCTAAAATATTCCAGCGGATTGAAGACATTGTCAAATCTGGAAAGGACATTGAATTATGGAAAGAATTGGAGGCTTCTCAATCCGACTTAACAAAACGGAAAAAAGTATTAGAGAATTTTCTTGAGAAAATATCGACCGAAAAGAAAACAGCTCGAAGGCGAAAAGTTAAAAAGTATAGAGATGCGATTTTTGAAAAAGGAGACTGTTTAGTTTTTAAATTATCTCATGGAGATTTTTGTGGTGTTTTCGTTCTTGAATCAGAAAAACAAACTCAATTTGGACTCAATTTAATCGCTATTACGGACATAAAGAAAACTGAGAAACCAGACGTACAGGATTTCGAAAATTCAAATATTTTGTTTGATTTACAACAGTTCGACTTAACTGAATATAGGCCTACCGAAAAGATAAGTTGGTATTATGCGCAACATTTTAAAAAATCTGAAACGAAATTTGAAAAAGTTGGACAATTAGAAGTTGATGAAAAATATTATTCTCATAAAGATTATCAGAGCTTTTCAAATTGGGACAACCTAAAATTATTTCAAGACAGCTATTATGCTAACTTGGATAAAAATAAGTGTGATGTTACTGTTCCACTCGTAAAATTAAGAAAAAACACCAGTTACAAAAACAAGTATAATTCATGGTGGCAAAGAATTAAAAGAAAGTTTAATTTGTAAATTACACGGATTTCTTAAGCGGAATAATCCTAAGATACTCAAAATTTATTCATAAAAATGTACAAAACCGCAACAAACCTCCTTAAAAAATTCATGTCCATCTCGACAATTTACAAACATGGATTTAACATTTCACCTATGTATCGTCGCACAACGGCGCGCATTATCCATACCAGTAAAGATTTAAAAGAAGTCAAGATTAAAATCGCGCTCAGTTATAAAAACAAAAATTTTGTAGGTGCCATTTTTGGCGGAAGCATGTTTGCAGCAACCGATCCAATCTATATGATACAGTTGATGCAAATTTTGGGCGATGATTATGTCGTTTGGGACAAAGCGGCAACGATCCATTACAAACGTCCAGCTAAAGAAACCTTGTTTTGCGAATTTATTTTTACCGATGCAGAAATTGAAACGATCAAAAAAAAGGTACAAAACGAACACGAAATTACGATTGAAAAGACAACACAGTTAACCAATAAAGAACATACAGTTTTTGCAGAAGTCATCAAAATCATATATATTGCTGAGAAGTCGTTTTATAAAGAGAAACTTAAAAAACGTACAAAAGCAACGTCTTAACTGAACACTTATTGAAATTTTACCCTTTTTAACGTGCTAAAGTAAAGACTTATGTTACAAAAAATGAACCTGGAACACGTTTTATTTCTTGATATAGAAACCGTTCCTGAGCATCCTAATTTTAATGATTTGGATGCCGAAGAAAAAGCGCTTTGGGAACAAAAAACTATGTACCAACGCAAAGATGAATTTACACCTGAAGAATTTTACGATCGGGCTGGAATTTGGGCAGAATTTGGAAAAATCATCTGTATTTCTGTGGGCTATTTTGCCAATAAAGGCGATCTGCGAAGTTTTAGAACCACTTCTTTTTTCGGTGAAGAAGAACAGTTACTACAAGAATTCAAATCGCTTTTAGAAACACATTTTAACAGACCGCATCATGTGTTGTGTGCGCACAATGGAAAAGAGTTTGACTTTCCTTTTCTTGCTAGAAGAATGATTATTAATGGAATGACCTTGCCGTTTAAGTTAAATTTATTCGGGAAGAAACCATGGGAAATTGCACATTTGGACACGATGGAATTGTGGAAGTTTGGCGATTATAAACATTATACTTCCTTAAAGTTAATGACCAAAGTATTGGGTATTCCTTCACCGAAAGATGATATTGACGGAAGTCAGGTTCGGAATGTTTTTTACGAAGAAAAAGATATCGATCGCATTATTGTGTATTGTGAAAAAGATGTGATTGCCGTTGCGCAAGTGCTACTCAGACTTCGCAACGAACGCTTGTTGGACGATGATGAGATTTTGCATGTGTAGGTCACGATATTTGGATATAATTAACGTGAGTTCGACGTAAGTTCCATTCAAATAAAATCAAGAAATATTTACCACGTAGAACTTAAAGTATTGAAAATTAATATTTTAATTTCGTTTTCTTTGCTCGCACAAAGAAAAGAAACAAAAGAAAATGCGCTTTTCCAGAGGTATTTTTAGTTTTTCTTTTATTAAAAA